>NZ_JBLVYK010000070.1:0-403 GCF_048284255.1 Enterobacter cloacae complex sp.6700776
TGGTTGATATCACCCGTAGGGGAGTTTTAACGAGGGCTTGGCGTAATGCTGCACCCGTAATTCGACCACCATGGAGTGGTAGCGAAGCACGTTTTATTGAACAGTGCACTCGTTGTAACCAGTGTATCAAGAGTTGTGAAACGGCAATTTTGCAACCGGGTCCTGGTGGCTATCCCATGGTCGATTTTCAGCGTGGTGAATGCACATTCTGTTATGCATGTGCAGAGGTCTGTCCTGAGCCTATATTCCTTCCTCAAAATACCCAGCCTTGGAATATCAAGATTGCCATTGGGCAACACTGTCTGGCGTACAAATCGATTGAATGTCGTCGTTGTGAAGACAGTTGTGAGCCTCAAGTGATCGCCTTTCGTCCATCACTGGCCGGTATTTACCAGCCAAACAT
>NZ_JBLVYK010000071.1:0-398 GCF_048284255.1 Enterobacter cloacae complex sp.6700776
ATCTGTCCTTTGCGTAAATCGATACCCATAAGCAGACCTTTTTTACCTGCATTGGCAAGAACAACAGCCATATTTGTAGTAATAAAACTTTTTCCCACATTTGGGGATACACTTGTCACCATCACAATATTATTGTCTTGATTCATCACAGAGAAATAGACACTTGTTCTTAATGAACGAATGGATTCTATTGCCATATCTGCTGGATTTTCAATGGATAGGGGCTTTTTACTTTCGCGATACCGTGATTTTTTTTCATCCAACGAGAATGGAACGGTGGCATAAACACGAAGGCCTAGCGCCTCGAGTTCTTCCGTGTTCTTAATTTTATTATTGAGAAGCTCTTTTCCGATCACAAAGGCGCAGCCCATCACGAGACCCAATAAAGAGGCCAAAAC
>NZ_JBLVYK010000072.1:0-382 GCF_048284255.1 Enterobacter cloacae complex sp.6700776
GTTTTACGATGTCCGATAATTTATAACATTTCGTACGGTTGGAAAAATGTTACTAAATGCCCGTCAGGCAGGGAGGCCGATATGCCCGTTGACTTTCTGACCACTGAGCAGACTGAAAGCTATGGCAGATTCACCGGTGAACCGGATGAGCTTCAGCTGGCACGATATTTTCACCTTGATGAAGCAGACAAGGAATTTATCGGAAAAAGCAGAGGTGATCACAACCGTCTGGGCATTGCCCTGCAAATTGGATGTGTCCGTTTTCTGGGCACCTTCCTCACCGATATGAATCATACCTAGATTCTACGTCAGTACTTCAAAAAGCATAATCAAAGCCTTGATAAATATGCATTCCTTCGAAATTCAGCTTTCACCCATTGGG
>NZ_JBLVYK010000073.1:0-381 GCF_048284255.1 Enterobacter cloacae complex sp.6700776
CCCTCCGGGTCGGCAATACTGATACTGCTTCTGGTTGTCCTCACCACCTCAAAACCTGCCGCTGTGAGCGCCTCAGTGACATCCTGACGCGTTTTTATTGCTCCGGCACGGTAAAGCGCCTCAAGACCCCGTGTAATCGCTTCTGCGGCCTCCTGTTTCGCTTTTGGCAGATTATTCGGTGTGACAAGCGTCCGTCTGTTCTCCGGTGCGTTCGGGTCACGCAGCCCGTAATGATGATTAACCAGCGTCTGCCAGGCATTTATCCTCGGCCTGTCCGCACGGTCGTAGTACGGCTGGAGGCGCTTACCGCTCTGTAGTTCCATGTTCGGAATGACAAAATTCAGTTCGAGCCGCCCCTTATCCTGGTGTTCCACCCAGAGA
>NZ_JBLVYK010000074.1:0-380 GCF_048284255.1 Enterobacter cloacae complex sp.6700776
GGGCAACGGATGCCGCCGGTTTTATGGCGCGGATGGATACCGTTCTGCAGATGTACGGAGGAAAAAAAGGTGCGAAATAAGCAGGTGGTGTTACTCATTGCCGGAATATCCGGCATCGCGACGGGAATAATCGTCAGCCTGAATATCCCCTTTATCCATCAGGGGCTTTTTTATCCCGCCAGCCCTGTAGAAATTGTCGTTTCGCTGTGCCTTACCTTTTCTGTTTCTGTTGTGTTTTTTGTGGGGGCAATTGTGGGATGGATTTCGGTGTCTGAAATATATTACAGCCGCAGGACTGGACGGAAATATCGGGATATTCCTGCTGAAATGTCGTATGCGCCGGGAGAACAAATTAAGGGAGGGCAAGAATGATGCCACGC
>NZ_JBLVYK010000075.1:0-380 GCF_048284255.1 Enterobacter cloacae complex sp.6700776
GGTTTTTGCAGGCGCAGCTCAGTTAGTCACCCTAGGTTTACTCAACTCTGGGGCAGGCTATATTACAATTGTGATTTCTGTCTTCTTTATTACATCACAACATCTTTTATATGGGCTAACCATGCGCCCTCACGTAAAGAATTTTACGACACCACAACGTTTAAGCATTGGCTTTCTATTAACTGATGAGCTATTCGCCATTAGTGCAGCCAAGCGTCAAGCCCTCAGTTTTTCCTATTTATTTGGTGCCGGATTTAGTTTTTATCTTGTGTGGTTAGTCACCAGCCTATGCGGCATTGTGATGGCAAATTTGGTGGGTGATTTAAGTAAATTACATTTAGATTTCTCAGTCGTCGCGACACTATTGGCCATTGTAGTTC
>NZ_JBLVYK010000076.1:0-374 GCF_048284255.1 Enterobacter cloacae complex sp.6700776
GATAAAACCTGCGTGCTCAGTCACATGGAAAGAACTTAATGACATAGCATCCGCTTCAAAGTTGTTCACGTTTTCACAGTTGGTTGCATGCGCCAACTGCCCATCCAACTTGAATGCCCAAGCATGGTAAGGGCAGGTAATCACATTTTTCATTTTCCCGCCATCACCACTAATTAGTTGATGACCACGGTGTGGGCAAACATTGTAGAAACCGCGCAGAACATCATCACGACCACGAACAATCACAAGGCTTTCACCAATTAGTTGGCGTGTAATATAGGAATTTTTTTCTTTTACCTCACTCACATGACCAACACAAACCCATGAATTAGCAAAAATTTTTTCTTTTTCAAAATCAAAAATGTCTTCAGATG
>NZ_JBLVYK010000077.1:0-374 GCF_048284255.1 Enterobacter cloacae complex sp.6700776
CTGCCGCCCTCTTCCACGTTACGCGCCGCACCAAAGAAGCGTTTCGGACGATGAAGGGCATTGGCGTCCACACCACCGGTCAACACTTTACCTGACGCCGGAACAACGGTGTTGTAAGCGCGCGCCAGACGAGTGATGGAGTCGAGCAGAATGATAACGTCTTTCTTGTGCTCAACCAGGCGTTTGGCCTTCTCGATCACCATTTCCGCAACCTGAACGTGGCGAGATGCGGGTTCTTCAAAGTTAGAAGCAACAACTTCACCTTTTACCAGACGCTGCATCTCGGTCACTTCTTCCGGACGTTCGTCGATCAGCAGAACCATCAGCACACAATCCGGGTGGTTGTAAGCAATGCTCTGAGCAATGTTCTGCAG
>NZ_JBLVYK010000078.1:0-368 GCF_048284255.1 Enterobacter cloacae complex sp.6700776
TTGTATTTTTGTGGCAAATTTGTGTAAATTTCTTGTAACTGAAAGATTTTTCTGGAAATCATAGACGTGATCATGATTTGCTAACAAGATGTGTTTATACTGTGATGGCTCTTACCTTACCAAATTTTGAAAGGACTTGATGATGGATGATAAATTAAAACAAAGCGCTCTCGATTTTCATGAGTTTCCTCATCCTGGGCCAATTACTGTAACACCAACCAAACCGGTAACTACTCAACGTGACCTAGCCTTAGCTTATTCTCCTGTCGTAGCGGTACCTTGCCTAGAAATCGCAGAAGAACCACTAAAAGCATACCGTTATACAGCGAAAGGTAACCTTGTGGGGGTTATCTCTAACGGTACTGCGG
>NZ_JBLVYK010000079.1:0-366 GCF_048284255.1 Enterobacter cloacae complex sp.6700776
GTGTTAAGCTCTTGCTGTCACTTCGCCAGACTCTAACAGCATTCCTGACTTACGATATTTAGCTGAGTAAATACTAGAATTTGGTAAGCAGGTATTATCTACTGAGTCATAAACTTTAGTACTTCGAATTGATATTGCTTTTTCAACTCGGCTAATTGGCTTGCGTGTTAGTGATAAGGTAGGGCGCTTTATTTTGTCTACTGATTCACCACGGATAGCAATTTTTAAGTTTTTAGTTATTTCGAATGATTCTCGCAATGCTTTTCTGCGCTCCATTCTGCGAGATCTTGCGTTGTTGTAGCCGTGAAAATTACACATATCAATCCCCTTACTGTTTGTTTTGGTGATTAGCATAATCATATGACT
>NZ_JBLVYK010000007.1:0-240683 GCF_048284255.1 Enterobacter cloacae complex sp.6700776
GCGGTGGTCCCACCTGACCCCATGCCGAACTCAGAAGTGAAACGCCGTAGCGCCGATGGTAGTGTGGGGTCTCCCCATGTGAGAGTAGGGAACTGCCAGACATCAAACAAGTAGAAAGGCCATCCGAAAGGATGGCCTTTTTGCGTTATGCCCTCAGCTAAACCAATTTCCTTATCAGATATTCCAACGAGTGCCGTTAATACCTTACTTGACGTATTAAAGCGTCTTAACCCAGCTATAAATGAATTCACGGAATGCATAATGCTTACTCGCAGCAGCGTTAAATCAATTCAGTGATTCAGACGGAGGTTGTATAGGTAAGGAAATAGGGCTATAAAAAAAACAGGATACTGAATCTAAAAATTATCTGATGATATCTGAGAGGGGAAATATACATCCCTTTGATTAGATAAAATAAAAGCGCGGCGATGGCCGCGCTTTTAAAAGTATTATTTAGTCAGGGCGACAATACCGAGAGTCAGGCCAGCTATTGCTGCGGCGCCACCGGCAATCGCACCTGCTGTTTCCCAGTTATCCTGGGTAGTCCCCTTCATACAGGTATTGGTGTGAACCAGTCGCCCCTGATCGTCGTATACCGGTACACAGGGAGAGTCGTGCGCGCAACCAGCAAGCAGCGCAGCGAGGAGTGCAACGGAAAGGAATCTTTTCATGATGTTACCTCAATATGATCGCTTATTCGCTTAAGAGCCGATGCGGCAATTTACGAATTGATGATTATTTTACCACCGCACTAATACCATACAGCACGGGGAATAATCTCAAATTGTGTGGATTGTAAAAATCATGGAGAAAAAAGAGGGGCGTTGATTATTTATGGAGGAAATGTGAAGAGATGTCTTTTTATTAGAATGCTGACAGGAAATAAAAAAGGCACCAGAGGTGCCTTTATGATTTTCATTAATCCTTATGCTTTGTAAACCGTCTCCGGACAACAACGAAGAAAACAGGAACAAAGAAAATGGCCAGCAGAGTGGCTGACAGCATCCCGCCCATCACGCCCGTCCCGACAGCGTTTTGTGCCCCACTACCTGCGCCACTACTGATGACCAGAGGCATAACACCAAGGATAAATGCCAGAGAGGTCATCAGGATAGGGCGCAGACGCATACGTGAGGCTTCCAGCGTGGCTTCAATAATCCCTTTGCCTTCTTTATCCATAAGATCCTTGGCGAACTCAACGATCAGTATGGCGTTTTTGGCTGATAAACCAATTGTCGTAAGCAGACCAACCTGGAAGTAAACGTCATTGTTCAGCCCACGTATTGATGCAGCCAGAAGCGCGCCGATCACCCCCAGGGGCACAACCAGCATGACCGAGAATGGAATTGACCAGCTTTCATAGAGAGCCGCCAGACACAGGAACACCACAATCAGTGAAATGGCATACAGTGCTGGAGCCTGATTTCCGGAAAGACGTTCCTGATAAGACATCCCCGTCCAGTCGTAGCCAATTCCGGAAGGCAGTTTCGACGCAAGGCTTTCCATCATCTCCATTGCCTCACCGGTACTTTTGCCTGGCGCAGACTCACCGAGGATCTCCATTGATGGCATCCCATTGTAACGTTCCAGACGAGGTGAGCCGTACACCCAGTGAGAGCTGCTAAAGGCAGAGAAAGGCACCATTTCGCCGTTAGCACTACGCACATACAGGTCGTTAATATCTCCTGGTAACATACGGAAGCGAGCATCAGCCTGGACATAAACTTTTTTCACGCGTCCATGATCGATAAAGTCGTTCACATAAGTGCCACCCAATGCTGTTGAGATGGTCTGATTGACATCAGATATGCTCACACCCAGCGCCTGGGCCTTCTCCTGGTCGACATCCAGTTTGTACTGTGGCGTATCTTCCAGTCCGTTAGGACGCACGCGGACCAGTAAGTCAGGATGTTCCCTTACCATGCCAAGCAGTTGGTTACGTGCCTGCGTGAGCTGCGTATGTCCTAGGTTTGCCTGGTCAATCAGTTCAAAGTCAAAGCCTGTTGCGGTACCCAGTTCAATAATGGCAGGGAGGTTAAACGGAAATACAAGACCATCTTTGATCTGGCTAAACGCTTTCGTTGCGCGGCTGACAATCGCCTCAACGCCGTTTTCCTTGCCCGGGCGTTCTTCCCATGGCTTCAGGCTGACGAAAGCGATACCGGAGTTCTGCCCCTGCCCGCTAAAGCTAAATCCGTTTACGGTAAAGACCGATTCAACGTTCGCTTTCTCTTTCGTCAGATAATAGTCCTGAACCTGATCGAGTACCTGCTGGGTACGCATCTGCGTCGCCCCTGCCGGCAGCTGAACCATCGTCATAAACACCCCCTGATCCTCTTCCGGCAGGAAGGAGGAAGGCAGGCGCAGGAACAGTACTGCCATGCCGCCGACGATGATGACGTAAACCAGCAGATAGCGTCCGGTCTTACGTAAAATGCCGCTCACGCTGTTGCTGTAGTGCTCCACGCTCTTATCAAAAAGCGCGTTAAACCAGCCGAAGAATCCACCTTTCTTTTCATGATGGTCGCTGGAAACCGGTTTGAGCAGCGTTGCACATAAAGCAGGCGTTAATATCAACGCCACCAGCACCGATAAGGCCATCGCGGAGACAATGGTCAGCGAGAACTGGCGATAGATAGCCCCGGTTGAACCTCCAAAAAATGCCATCGGAATAAACACCGCTGAAAGCACCATGGCAATGCCCACCAGAGCGCCCTGGATTTGCTCCATCGACTTCTGGGTCGCCTCTTTTGGCGGCAGCTTGTCCTCAACCATGACGCGTTCTACGTTCTCAACCACCACGATGGCATCATCGACGAGCAAACCTATCGCCAATACCATCCCGAACATCGTCAGGGTGTTAATGGAGAAACCAAACGCAGCCAGTACCGCAAAGGTACCCAGTAGCACCACGGGCACGGCAATAGTCGGAATAAGGGTTGCCCGCAGGTTTTGCAGGAACAAGTACATCACCAGGAACACGAGAACGATCGCTTCAAACAGCGTCTTCACCACTTCATGGATTGAGATCTTCACGAAAGGTGTGGTGTCGTACGGATAAACGACTTTCAGGCCCTGAGGAAAGAAGGGCTGCAACTGCGCCAGTTTACTCTTAATGGCGGCAGCGGTATCCAGCGCGTTTGCGCCAGTCGCCAGCTTGATCCCGAGCCCCGTTGCTGCCTGGCCATTGATTTTGGTGACCATGTTGTAGTTTTCGCCACCCAGCTCAATGCGGGCCACATCTTTCAGGTGGACCATTGAACCGTCCTGGTTCACCTTCAGCGTCACACGGCCAAACTCCTCCGGCGATTTGAGGCGCGTTTGAGCAATAATTGAGGCGTTCAGTTGCTGCCCTGGTACGGACGGCGTACCTCCCAACTGGCCCGCAGCAATCTGGTCGTTCTGCGTTTTCAGTTGGTTAATGACATCCAACGGCGTGAGCTGATATTTATTCATCGCGTTGCTGTCCAGCCAGATGCGCATTGCATACTGCGCACCGAACAGCTGCACATCACCGACGCCGGAAGTACGGCTGATCGCATCTTTTACGTTAGAAGCGACATAGTCGGAGATATCATCCTGAGTGAGGTTTTTATTATCCGACACAAATCCCGCGACCAGCAGGAAGCTGCTGCTGGATTTTTCCACGCCGATCCCCTGTTGCTGTACTTCTTGCGGTAGCAGCGGCATAGCGAGCTGGAGTTTGTTCTGAACCTGCACCTGCGCGATATCAGGATCCGTACCCGACTCGAACGTCAGGGTGATGGTGACGTTACCGGCAGAATCACTGGTGGACGACATGTACATCAGATTGTCGATTCCGTTCATGTTCTGTTCGATAACCTGCGTCACGGTATCCTGGACCGTCTGGGCATCAGCGCCAGGGTAGGTCGCTGTCACCGCAACTGCTGGCGGCGCAATGGTTGGATATTGCGCCACCGGCAGTTTTAAAATGGCCAGCCCGCCCGCAATCATCAGAATGATGGAGAGCACCCAGGCGAAAACAGGCCGTTGAATAAAGAAATTAGCCATCTCGTTATCCCTTAACTGGCTGGAGTCGCGGCGGTATCAGGAATAGCCACGACGGTGACGCCAGGGCGAACTTTTTGCAGGCCGCTGATAATGACGCGGTCGCCATTTTTCAGACCTTCCGTGATCAACCACCGATTGCCAATCGCCTGCGGTGCAACGACAGTGCGAGATTCCACCTGGTTTTTATCGTTTACCACAAGCACGGTTGCATCACCGCGAGGTGTACGGGTTACCCCCTGCTGGGGAACAAGGATGGCATCAGGCTGTGTGCCTTCGTCAATGCGTGCACGGACAAACATACCCGGTAACAGCATATGCTGAGGGTTAGGGAAGAGAGCGCGAAGGGTGATTGAGCCGGTACTTTCATCTACCGTGACATCAGAGAACTGGAGCGTTCCTTTCAGCGGATAAGGCTGGCCATTTTCCATCAGCAACTCAACGCTGCTGGTGTCTCCCTTTTGCAGGCTCGTCTGCTGCTTCAGACGCATAAAATCGCTGCTGGATTGCGTTACATCGACATAAATGGGATCGAGCTGCTGAACTGTCGCCAGTGCGGTTGACTGACCATTAGTGACTAACGCCCCTTCAGTGACGCTGGATTTGCCAATGCGCCCGTTGATTGGCGATGTGACTTTCGTATAAGCAAGATTGATCCGCGCGTTTTCAACGCCAGCTTTCGCGGCAACGACGCTTGCATCCGCCTGCTGGGCGGTTGCCACCGCCTGATCATACTCCTGCTTGCTCACATATTGCGTACCGACCAGCGGAAGGTAACGTTTTACCGTCAGATGGGCTATGTTTGCCGCAGCCTGCGCTTTTACCAGTTCACCTTTCGCATTATCGTAGGCTGCCTGATAGGTGGCCGGATCGATCTGATAAAGTGATTCACCCGCTTTGACGTCGCTGCCTTCGGTAAAATTACGGTGCAGAATGATACCACTTACCTGGGGACGAACCTCCGCTACACGATAAGCGTCAGTTCTGCCTGGCAATTCCGTCGTTACGGCCAGTGGCGCGCTTTTGACAATATGAACACTGACCTGAGGAGCTTGCCCATGCTGCTGTGGGTTTTCTTGCCCATCGCACCCGGCGAGCAGTGCAGCACAGACAATGAAACCGGATAAGGGTAAGCGTCTGAAGTGATTCGTCATTACTGTTCCTTAAACTACCCTTGAACCGATATATGCCATAAGTCGGTGAAAGGGTGTGAGGCAAAAAAAGAAATGTAGCTGCGTATAATAATGAGGGTATTCAAGGTTTTTTAATTTATAAGTGCTGATGGAGGCAATAAAAAGCAAAATCAGATTCTGAACCAGTGTATTCGAAATCCGGCTTCTGTCAGGATAATCAACGGAATACTTATGAGTAAATACAAACTATTTATTTAATGAATTTGATTCGCTCAATTTATTCGTATGAATTATAAATTAAATGAATTGACTTTTTTTGTGCAAAACTAAAACGGGTTATGGTGAATACTTTGACTTACACGACCCTTTAATAACGTTTGATGTCGTATCAACCGTATAAGTAATGAGTAGCAGGCTATGGCGCGTAAAAAGAAAGAAGAGGCTCAAAAGACCCGGCAGCAGCTGATTGAAGCCGCTATCGGGCTATTCGCGACACGTGGCGTGGCTAATACCACGCTTACCGACATCGCCGATGCTGCTCAACTTACTCGCGGGGCGGTTTACTGGCATTTTTCGAGTAAAGCGGAAATATTTAACGCCATCTGGGAACAGCAATTGCCGCTGCGTGAAATGATTCGTGACAGGTTAATACTTTCTGAAAAAGATGACCCTTTGTTAATGCTTCGTGAACAGTTTATTGTCGCGCTGCAATATATTGCGAGCGAGCCACGTCAGTATGCTCTTTTACAAATTCTGTATCATAAGTGTGAATTTCATGACGATGTGATTTCAGAATGTGAAATACGCAAGCGGATCGGTTTAAACGATACTTATCTTCGCAGGACGTTGAGACAATGCATTGCGCGTAGCATTATTTCTTCCCAAACTAATATTGAACTGGCGCTGATTGTTTTCCACGCATTTTTTAGCGGAGTCATTAAAAACTGGTTAATGGATAGCAACAGTTTTAATCTGTACAAACAGGCGCCGGCGCTGGTGGATAATATTCTTGCGACACTAAATATCACTCGAGTGGCGCCAGTGTTCTACGATACAGCCTCATGATTGCATACGGGATGGTGACATCTCCCCGTGCTGGCACTGTTCCATAATAGCCTGCGCGGTAATCGGTTTGCCCAGCAGATAACCCTGTAGCGTATTGCATCCCAGTTCTGTCAGAAAGGTCTGCTGCGCTGCGGTTTCGACCCCTTCTGCCACGACCTTCAGATTCAGCGTTTTTGCCAGGGCAATAATCGCCGAGACGATCGTCGCATCTTCACTCTCTCCACTTAACTCTTTTACAAAAGCACGATCGATTTTCAACTCGCAGGCAGGGAGTCGCTTAAGATAAAGAAGGCTTGAATAACCTGTACCAAAATCGTCTATCGAGGCTTTTACGCCCGCATCCGTCAGCGCTGTCAGGACACGAACGCTTTCGTCCGGATTGCTCATCGCCGTGGTTTCGGTCACCTCCAGGATCAACATGCCGGGCGGTACGCTATGGCGCGTCAGACAATCGAGAACCGTTTTAACCAGCGACGGCTGTTCGAACTGCAACGTAGAAAGATTCACCGCCATTGACCAGTCCGTGTGGCCCTGAAGGTGCCATTCTCGCAGCTGGCGGCAGGCCTCGTCGATTACCCAGTTTCCAATTGGAATAATCAGCCCGGTTTTCTCTGCAAGCGGTAGAAACAGGTCGGGGGGCAGTAATCCCTGTTTGGGATGCTGCCAGCGTAACAGCGCTTCGAATCCGATGACCGGCCCGGCAGGGGCATGGAATTTAGGTTGATAAAGCAGGCGTAACTCATCACGGTCGATGGCCTGCCACAGATCATTCATCAGCTGTAGATGCGTCTGCGCCAGCGTATTCATTGACGGCTGAAAGAAGTGATAACCGTTGCGACCCATATGTTTCGTGTGGTACATCGCAGCATCAGCGTTAAACATCAGTTCACGATCGGTTTTGCCATCGTGTGGATAGAGCGCAATGCCAATGCTCAGGGTGACCATCAGTTCGTAAGGATCGAGATGGAACGGGCTATCAATGACGCGTACCAGTGAATTTGCCAGTGAGGCAGCATCATCCGGGGTAGTGGTTTCGGCCAGCAGGACGAATTCATCCCCACCGATACGCGCCAGCGTGTACTGACCTTTCAACTGCAACAGCAAACGCTGAGTCACCGCAACCAGAAGATTGTCACCGACATCATGACCATAGGCATCGTTGACGGTTTTAAAGCCATCAAGATCCATAAACATCAGCGCGAAAGGGCTTCCTTCGCGATCGGCCTTGCTGATGGCCTGATCGAGGCGATCCTCAAGCAGAATACGATTGGGTAAGCGCGTCAGCGTATCATGCAACGCCAGCTGTGCGAGTTCACGGTTAGCTTCTGCCAGGGATGAGGCCAGCAGCGAGGTACGAGCCTGAAGGCGGGCATCGAACATCGATACCAGCAGCGTAATCCCCAGAATAGCGAGCGCGACCACGCTAACCAGTATCGCCAGCCAGCTCCCGTTAAGACCATGATGGTGGACCATCGTCGATATCGGAAATTGTGCTGCTTCCATGCCGGCGTAATGCATGCCAGCGATAGCGATGCCCATGGTGACCGCCGCCCCCAGCCGCATCAACGCCATTCGTGCAGCTTCCTGACGTAAACGGAACGTCAGCCAAAGAGCGGCCAGTGAAGCGGCAAGGGCTATGACCACAGAGATAGCCATCCACGTTTTATCCCAGACAATACCCGGTGTGACCTCCAGGGCAGCCATACCGGTGTAGTGCATGACAACTATGCCTGTACCCATCACGACGGCGCCAGGCAGCAGTCGGCGCAAATGTAGCTGCTCGCCGCTAACGAGCCACAGGGCGAACATTGACGAGCTGATGGCGATAATCATCGAAAGCACGGTCAGGGTCGCGTTGTAACTCATGCTCATGGAAAGATCCATCGCCAGCATACCGATGAAATGCATCGCCCACACGCCAATCCCCATCGAAACACCGCCACCTGCCAGCCAGACGCGTGCAGCGACGCCCTGGCTTCCGGCAACGCGCGCAGCCATATTCAGCGCGGTATAGGCGGCAAGAATGGCGACAATAAAGGAGATGACGACGAGGATTTGGTTGTATTGGCTAACCAGCATGGTCTGTTCACTCGTTGTGAGACGTTAAGCAAGAGCGGTTGGAAAGGGCACAGACATTATCATCGTCAGGAAATGACGAAAAGTGATTTAAGCCCCTGTTTTTATTGGGTGATAACAGAGGGGTACAGGATGAAAGAGGCTAGTCCAGCTCTGAGCAGTTGACCAGTTTTAGCGGGTTCACGGAATTCATATTGCGACATTTATCGGTTTCGGTGCTCATCAGTTCAATCCACTGCATCAGCAGCGCATCGAAAATGAAAACAGAGACAGCAAAAACGACCAGCCACCAGTATTTACGAATCATGTGTCATTCCGTGAAAAGAGAGCCTGTAAGGTGGTGGAAATATACACGAAAAGCGGGCGTTGAAAAGTGGGGAAGGAGAAGGTTTACAAAGCGTTGACGGTCACCCATCCGGGCAATAAAAAAGGCGCTTCCCCATGCCGAAGAGCGCCTTTTTAAACAAGCATTTAACTGATTAGTATCAGTTCATGCCGTATTTTTTCAATTTCTTACGCAGGGTACCACGGTTGATGCCCATCATCAGGGCAGCGCGGGTTTGATTACCACGGGTGTATTGCATCACCATGTCCAACAGTGGCTGTTCAACTTCAGCCAGTACCAGCTCATACAGGTCATTAACATCCTGACCGTTCAGTTGAGCAAAATAGTTCTTCAGTGCCTGTTTAACCGAGTCACGCAGGGGCTTTTGAGTCACCTGATCCTGAGAGTTAACGGTAGAAACGGTCAGTACGTCAGAATTTACGCGTTGTTCGAACATAGTTCTGTCAGCTCTTTATTTCATTACGCAAGATTTTCGAAGTATGCCTCCAACGCCTCCAGCTGTTCGCTGGCATCCTCAATGGCGTTGAATGTGCGCCGAAACTGGTCATTTGGAGCGTGCTCCTGGAGATACCAGGATACGTGTTTACGCGCAATTCGGTACCCTTTTGCCTGGCCGTAGTGGTCATGCAGTTCCCGAACATGCGAACAAAGCAAGCGCTTAACCTCTGCCAGAGGCAGCGGGGCAAGCAGCTCCCCAGTGTCCAGATAATGCTGGATTTCCCGAAAGATCCAGGGTCTTCCCTGAGCGGCACGTCCTATCATCAGAGCATCAGCTCCCGTATAGTCGAGCACAGCTCTGGCTTTAAGCGGGTCAGTTATGTCGCCATTCGCGATAATCGGAATGGAAACTTTCTGCTTAACTGCCCGAATGCTGTCGTATTCAGCTTCACCGTTGAACAAACAGGCGCGAGTGCGTCCATGAATGGTCAGGGCCTGAATGCCACAGTCTTCGGCCAGTTGGGCAATCTCTACACAGTTACGGTGTTCCGGCGACCAACCCGTGCGAATCTTCAACGTAACAGGAACGTCCACTGCGCTGACAACCGCCGTCAGGATTGACTTCACCTGGTCGGGGTATTGCAGAAGGGCTGAACCTGCAAGCTTGCGATTCACCTTTTTGGCCGGGCAACCCATATTGATATCAATAATCTGGGCGCCACTTTCCACGTTAATACGCGCGGCATCTGCCATCTCTTCAGGCACGCTTCCGGCAATTTGCACGGTGCGGATACCTGGCTCATCCACGTGCACCATCCGAAGGCGGGACTTGTCGCTTTCCCAAACCTGCGGGTTAGACGACATCATCTCGGAAACGGTTAATCCTGCTCCCATCTCGTAGCACAGCGTCCTGAACGGCCGGTCGGTAATACCTGCCATTGGGGCTGCGATCAGGCGATTTCTAAGCTGGTGGTGTCCGATGCGCATGAGTTAAGAAATGACCATACTGTGACTGCAAGGCGGCGTATATTACGCATTTTTTGCACGAGATGAAAGGCCAAACTTTGAACAATCCTCTGTTGTAGATCAAGGAATCGCCAGTCATTCTTTTCGGATAAGATTATTCGCTATTTAAATCATTGTGTTATGAAGAAATGAACATTTTGTGGGCGCTTACAATTTCCCGTAACTTCTCATCATTTCTGAATAAATGAATCAATTGGCCGGGATAATCTGCTGCGATATGCAGCAGATTATGGCGCTTCTTTGCGATCTGCGTCGCATTTCAGCACAGGATATCAGCGCAAAAAATCGGCTTATTCAACAACCAGACGGCCATGAAGCGGCTGAACCGGGCGGCTGTTTTCGTGGTGCATAGTGTGAGTGAATTTTTGCAGCTGTTCAGCAGAGACGGTCAGCGGATGCTTGAGCACCAACCATGTCACCCCTTCTGAGCACGGTGGCGTGGTCAGGGAGCCGCTAAAACGCCAGTAGGTTTTATCCGCAGGCAGTAATTTATTCATATCGAGGGTTGGCTTAATTGTAACGTTCTGGTCAACCTGTCCTGGCATCACGCCCCAGAGTTTATCCAGCTCAGTGTTTGCCGCGCCCTGATCGAACATAACGGCAACGACCGTCAGTTCGCCGTCAGCGTTTTTATGGACCAGATGCATTTCCATTGCGTATTTTTTACCGTGCACCGTGTTTTCGGATGGTGCATGGAAATGGAACTGCTGTAACGTCCAGCGCTGTTTATCAAGCGTGATGCTGTCGCGTGTATCGGCATTTTCACTCGCCTGGATAGTATGGCCGTTGTTTGTCAGTGTGACCGGGCCGTCGATATAGTGCGTTTCCAGCGGAGAGATGTGAGCTTTGACCGTATTATCAATGTTAACCGGCGACTGATACATCCCGCTTTTACACGTCTTGTACGCCTCGTCCAGTTCGCCCCAGTGTTCCGGTGCGCCTTCTCCTTGATAGCTCCAGTGTGAGGCGTAAGTTGAAGCCGAAATCACGCTCAGCGCCAGCAGCGCTGCCTTGCCTGAAATGTGTTTCATCGTATTCTTCCTGTGAATTTTATTATCCAAATCAATGATTAACATTATGATTTGTGCGGTTATTTTATCGAAGAAAGGATGAAGGGGGGGAGAAAAAACCGAAGGGAAAAGGCGTGGTCAGACGACCACGCCAAAGGCTTATTTTTTACGACCGGTGATGCGACACCACTCTTCTTTCTCGACAACCGGGTCGAGCGCAAAGAGATCGGCGTAGGCTTCACAGACGCTGGCTGCCTGGCTGGCAAGGATACCGGACAGGCCCAGCAGACCGCCTTCAACCGGCAGCACGCTGATTAACGGCGCCAGCTCGCGTAACGGGCCAGCCAGGATATTCGCGACCACCACATCGGCTTTCATGGCCTCTGGCTGTGCATCGGGCAGATACAGTTCAAGGCGATCGGAAACGCCATTACGCTCGGCGTTATCACGGCTGGCCTGAATCGCCTGCGGATCGATGTCGATCCCGATGGCTTTTGCCGCGCCCAGTTTCAGCGCCGCGATAGCGAGGATCCCGGATCCGCAACCGAAGTCGATCACGGTTTTGCCTTCCAGATCCAGGCCATCCAGCCATTGCAGGCACAGGGAGGTTGTCGGGTGGGTACCGGTGCCGAACGCCAGACCCGGATCCAGCATTACGTTGACCGCATTTTCATCGGGAACGTCGCGCCAGCTTGGGCAGATCCACAGACGATGACCAAACTGCATCGGATGGAAGTTGTCCATCCACTCGCGTTCCCAGTCTTTGTCTTCCAGCTGTTCGATTTTATGCGCGAAACCCGCGCCCAGCAGCGGATGGTTTTCCAGAATCGCCACGACCTCTTTCATGTCGGTTTCTGCATCGAACAGGCCGATAACGTCCGTATCACCCCACAGGCGCGTTTCGCCTGGTAGCGGCTCAAAGACCGGCGTGTCATGCGTGTCCTGGAACGTGATAGAGACCGAACCGGCCTCCATCAGCGCATCACTCAGTTCTTCGGCGTTCGCGCCGGTTGTGTTCAGTTTCAATTGGATCCACGGCATGGCAAAACTCTTTATTTATCAGTAGAAATCAGGGTGGCGGGTGGAACGGGACGGCCAAAACGGTTACCCACCACAAACGCCAGTAAACTTAACAGTAACGAAGGCACGATCGGGTGAAAGCCAAGATACTGAATTTTCAACGTGGCGAGAACGGCATACAGGACGCCCCCGACAATCATGCCGCTTAATGCACCCGCGGCATTCGCGCGTTCCCAGTACAGCCCCAGCACCAGCGGCCACAGGAAAACGGCTTCCAGCCCGCCAAAGGCGAGCAGGTTCAACCAGATGATCATCTCCGGTGGACGCCACGCGGCCAGCAGCAGCAACGCCCCCAGCACCAGGGTAATCACCGCCGACATGCGCTTGAGGCGTCGCTCATTTTCGACCTGTTCAGGGCGCAAATTCAGATAGAGATCTTTAATGATCGTAGCGGAACTTTGCAGCAACTGAGCGTTGATGGTCGACATAATGGCCGCCATGGGTGCGGCGAGGAAAATTCCGGCGGCAAACGGCGGAAGTACTTTCACCATCAGGGTTGGAATGACCAGATCCGGTACGGTAAGGTCAGGGATCACCGCGCGTCCCAGCGCGCCCGCCAGGTGCATACCAAACATCAGGATTGCCACCACAATTGTCCCGATAATAATCCCGCGGTGTACCGCTTTGCTGTCTTTATATGAAATGCAGCGCACGGCGGTATGCGGCAGGCCAATCACGCCAAAGCACACCAGCACCCAGAACGAGGTCATAAAGGTTGGAGAGAGGATGTCATCCGCCCCCTGCGGCGAGACCAGTTTCGGATCGATCGCTTCCAGGGTTTCAACCGCATGGCTCAGGCCCCCTGCGGCATGCACGATACCCACCAGCAGAACGAGAGTGCCAATGAGCATCACCATTCCCTGCATCGTATCGTTCAGAACGCTGGCACGGAACCCGCCAAACGCGGTGTACAGCGCGATACTCACACCGAAAATGACCAGACCCGTCTCGTAGGGGATCCCGGCTGCCGTTTCCAGCAGACGTGCGCCGCCGATAAACTGCACCGTCATCGCACCAATAAACGCCACCAGCAGACTCAGGCTTGCCAGCCATACCAGCAAGCGACTCTGATAGCGGGCAAACAGCATATCGTTCAGCGTCACGGCATTGTAGCGACGGGCCAGAATGGCAAACTTTTTACCCAGTATGCCCAGAGAGAGCCAGATGGCAGGCAGCTGGATCATGGCCAGCAGTACCCAGCCCAGTCCGTACTTATAAGCGGCGCCCGGGCCACCGATAAACGAGCTGGCGCTGATGTAAGTAGCGGTCAGCGTCATGGCCAGCACGACGCCACCCATTGAGCGGCTCCCGAGAAAATACTCGTTCAGAAAGGTGCCGGTCGAACGTTTACGCATCGCATAAACCGACAGGCCAAACACCAGGAACAGGTAAGCGACAAGCGGCAGAATGACTTCAAGCTGCATCATCGTCCTCCAGGGAGATATCGCGATAGATGAATTTCACCATCGCCCAGCACAGCACAATAAACACCAGCGGCAGCAGCAGGCAGGCCATTTCAAACCAGTGCGGGAGGCCGGTAATGCCAATCGCTGAATCAGGTAAGTAAGCAGTTACTAACCATGCAGCGAGATAGAGAAGGGTCAGCCACAGCGCCCAGCGCGCTTCTTTATGGGCCTGAACAAAACGTTTGTCCATTTTTTGTCCCTTGTGGATGAAGAAAGCGGGGATTGTACATGATGGGGCTTTGCGATCCCCAGAAATAAAAAAGGCCGGATAATCCGGCCTTTTAGCAACACTGGTCTCTTACTTCTCGTTCAGACCGAGTTTTTTCTCCAGGTAGTGGATGTTAGTACCACCATTCTGGAAGTGCTCGTCGCTCATGATGCGCATCTGGAGATCTACGTTGGTTTTGATCCCGTCGATGATCAGCTCCTGAAGGGCGTTCTTCATGCGGGCAATGGCCACGTCACGGTTTTCGCCGTAGCAGATCAGCTTACCGATCATTGAGTCATAGTACGGCGGTACGGTGTAACCGGCGTAAATATGGGACTCCCAGCGCACACCAAAGCCACCCGGCGCGTGGAAACGCGTGATTTTACCCGGGCTTGGCAGGAAGGTGTTCGGGTCTTCGGCGTTGATACGGCACTCTACCGCATGGCCTTTCACCACAACTTCTTCCTGTTTGATGGACAGCGGCTGACCGGCTGCGATACGCAGCTGTTCTTTGATCAGGTCAACGCCGGTGATCATTTCGGTAACCGGGTGTTCAACCTGAATACGGGTGTTCATCTCAATGAAGTAGAACTCGCCGTTTTCGAACAGGAACTCAAAGGTACCCGCCCCGCGATAGCCGATATCGACACACGCTTTGGCGCAACGCTCACCGATGTAGCGACGCAGTTCCGGCGTAATGCCCGGCGCTGGCGCTTCTTCGACGACTTTCTGGTGACGACGCTGCATGGAGCAGTCACGTTCAGCCAGATAGATCGCGTTGCCCTGACCGTCAGCCAGCACCTGAATTTCGATGTGGCGTGGGTTTTCCAGGTATTTTTCCATGTACACCATGTCATTGCTGAAAGCCGCTTTCGCTTCCGCTTTGGTCATGGAGATGGACTGCGCCAGTTCAGCATCGCTGCGTACAACGCGCATACCGCGACCGCCGCCGCCGCCAGACGCCTTGATGATAACCGGGTAGCCAATGCGTTTAGCATGGGCGCGGTTAGCATCCATATCGTCGGTCAGCGGGCCGTCAGAGCCCGGTACGGTTGGCACGCCGGCTTTTTTCATCGCGGTGATGGCAGACACTTTGTCACCCATCAGGCGAATGGTGTCGGCTTTCGGGCCAATGAAGATAAAGCCAGAGCGTTCAACCTGCTCAGCAAAGTTGGCGTTCTCAGAGAGGAAACCATAACCCGGGTGAATCGCGACCGCGCCAGTGATTTCGGCGGCGCTGATGATCGCCGGGATGTTCAGATAGCTTTTTACGGACGGAGCCGGACCGATACAGACCGTCTCATCCGCCAGCAATACGTGTTTTAAATCGCGATCCGCGCTTGAGTGCACGGCCACGGTCTTGATGCCCAGTTCTTTACAGGCACGAAGAATACGCAGTGCAATCTCGCCACGGTTGGCGATAACAATTTTATCCAGCATGTTCGCCTCGTTACTCGATGACGACCAGCGGCTCGTCAAATTCTACCGGCTGACCACTTTCGACCAGAATCGCTTTCACAGTACCTGATTTGTCTGCTTCGATCTGGTTCATCATTTTCATGGCTTCAACGATGCACAGGGTATCGCCTACGTTGACTTTCTGACCCACTTCGATGAACGCTTTCGCGTCCGGGCTCGGGGTGCGGTAGAAAGTACCAACCATTGGGGAACGTACGATGTGACCACTGATTTCTGCAGCTGCTGCAGGTGCGGCTTCTGCTGCTGGTGCAACGGCTGCGGAGAGCGCAGGCTGCTGCACTGGCGCAGCATAAGCTTGCTGCATTACCGGGAAGCTAGCGGCTGGGGCTGCACGGCTGATGCGTACAGACTCTTCGCCTTCAGAAATTTCCAGTTCGGAGATGCCTGATTCTTCAACCAGCTCGATCAGTTTTTTAATCTTACGAATATCCATGAGTGGGTTCCGTACTCTTGTTTAGTGTGATTGTGACAAGCGTTTTACCGCTGTCTGTAAAGCGTATGAATAGCCGTCTGCACCCAGCCCACATATCACGCCAGCGGCGATATCTGACAAGTAGGAATGGTGGCGGAACGGCTCTCGGGCGTGCACGTTACTCAGATGGATCTCGATAAACGGGATACTCACCGCGAGCAGTGCGTCGCGTATAGCAACACTGGTGTGCGTAAACGCGGCCGGATTGATCAGGATATAGTCCACAGTGTCTTTAGCCTGATGAATACGGTCGATGATTGCGTACTCCGCGTTTGACTGAAAATGGTCCAAATCCACATTCAGCGAGGCTGCTTCCGTACCCAGACGGTTAACAATTTCGCTCAATGTCAGCGTGCCGTACTTCTCTGGCTCACGGGTGCCGAGCATGTTCAGGTTCGGTCCGTTCAATACTAAAATTTGGAATTTGTCAGCCATTGTGCCGCTATCTCCTGCGATTTTCGGGTAAAAAACAACATATACCCTCAACACGCAATTGTCACCCTTTCAGAGGCCAAAAACCCCTGTCCGGAAAACCGAAGTCGCACATTATAACGATTTCGTAGCATTTGGCAGCTAAATACTGGTCTTATCAGGGAAGATTATCAACCGCTATCCGAAAAAGATTCGCGGCTGATAAATAATCTGCGGGAAAACGCACAGTTTCGTGGACTATCGTACCCACTGGCGGAACTTCTTATAACGCCATGCTAAAAGGGCCAATGCCAGCAGGGTGTAGATGACCGGCTGAGGAGATAATATCTTCACCGACCACAGGTAATGGATGGGCGCGAGGATCGCGACAAGATAGACGAAGTTGTGCAGCAGTTGCCAGCGCCGTCCCATTTTTCGCTGCGCGTACTGCGTGGATGTCAGCGTCAGCGCCAGTAAAACCAGCCAGCTTACGATACCCAGCGTCAGATAAGGACGCGTAACCAGTTCGCTGCCAAGGAGTGCCAGGTTGTTAATGCCCAGTTCCAGCAGGGCGTAACTGGTGAGATGCAGCGTCGCCCAGGCAAAACACCATAGCCCCAAAAGCCGACGGGTACGTATTAGCAATGGCTGTTTAGCGTAGCGCGCAAGCGGTGAGACGAGCAAGGTCGCCAGCAAAAATTTCAGAGCCATCCGACCCGTAAAATGCTGAATATCTTTAGCCGGATCGGCACTGAACTGTCCCTGGCTGGCTGCCCAAAAGAGCCAGATAAAGGGGAGCAATCCGGCTAAATGCAGGAGTACCTTCAGCCAGGTTATCTGCTTTGCCGTTAAACGCACTTAGAAGTTCTCCCGTAAATTCAGCCCTCGATAGAGGGATGCCACCTCATCTGCATAGCCGTTAAACAGCAGCGTTGGCTGGCGTTTAACATCCAGCGCGCCGCCGGAACCGATAAAACGTTCCGTCGCTTGCGACCAGCGTGGATGATCAACGTGCGGGTTAACGTTGGCAAAAAAACCATACTCATCTGGCGCTGCGAGGTTCCAGGTGGTGGGTGGGCGTTCACGGGTGAGCTTAATGCTGACGATCGATTTGATGCCCTTGAAACCGTATTTCCACGGTACGGTCAGGCGAATGGGCGCCCCGTTTTGCGGCGGCAGCGCTTTGCCGTAAACCCCGACGGTGAGCAGCGTAAGCGGATGCATGGCTTCGTCGAGACGTAAACCTTCAACGTAGGGATACTCCAGCCCGCCGCCGATAAACCGATCCTTCTGGCCTGGCATCTCGTCCGGGGCATAGCGCGTCTGGAAGGAAACATACTTCGCGTTGCTGGTGGGCTCAACCAGCGCCAGCAGTTTATGCAAAGGGAAACCTACCCACGGCACCACCATCGACCAGGCTTCCACACAGCGCATACGGTAAATGCGTTCTTCAAGTGGGAAGCGGGTGGTGAGGTCATGATGATCCAGCGTCAGCGGCTTTGCCACTTCGCCATCAATCTTCAGCGTCCAGGGATCGGTTTTCATGCTCCCGGCGTTGGCGGCAGGATCGGCCTTATCGAGGCCAAACTCATAGAAGTTGTTATAGCCGGTGACTTTATCTTCCGGCGTCAACGTCAGTTTATTCTGCCACTGCGCCGGTTTCGTGAAGTTAAGCGGTGCGCCAGAGGGGGCTTTCGGGCGGTCGTTGCCCTTAAACCAGTCGAGCAGATCGGCGTGGGCCGCAGGGGTGAGCGTCAGGGCAGTGGCGCTGATGCCAAGCATTTTCAGGATCTGGCGACGCTGTAGCATAAAGACAGACTCGGACGTTACGTCGGCTTCCGTCAGTTTTCGGGTTTTCATGGCATCCTCCGTCAGGCGTTTTTCTAAGCATGACGGAGGAGGAGGGTTAGCGCGAATATGTCACGAAAATTTGAAGATTAGGCGATTTTAACCAGCGCACGACCGTGGAACTGGTTGTCCATGATTTTATTGGCGTACTCTGGCGCCTGGCTCAGGGTAATCTCAGTGGCGCTCTGCTCATAGAATGAGGCTGGCAGATCCCGCGCCAGACGTTCCCAGGCCTCAGCCCGCCGCTCGGCTGGGGTCATGACCGAATCGACACCCTGAAGACGCACGTTACGCAGAATAAATGGCATCACCGTCGTCGGCAGGGCAAAACCACCCGCCAGACCACAGGCCGCCACGCAGCCACCGTAATTCATTTGCGCCAGCACCTTCGCCAGCACTTTGTCGCCGACGGTATCTACAGCGCCAGCCCAGACCTGTTTTTCCAGCGGACGGGTCTCGGCGAATTCGTCGCGGCTCAGAATACGGCTTGCGCCCAACTGACGTAGATAATCATGCGTACTTTCGCGGCCAGAGACGGCGGCGACCTGGTACCCCAGCTTGTGCAGCAGCGTGACGGCCGTGCTGCCCACGCCACCGCTGGCGCCGGTCACGACAATTTCGCCAGAGTCAGGACGGATCCCGGCCTCTTCCAGCGCCATCACGCAGAGCATGGCGGTGAAACCTGCCGTGCCGACGATCATCGCCTTACGGCCGTCCAGGCCTTTCGGCATCGGGACCAGCCAGTCACCTTTTACGCGCGCCTGCGCTGCCAGTCCTCCCCAGTGGTTTTCACCTACGCCCCAGCCGGTGAGCAGCACCTGCTGTCCGGCGTGAAAACGCGGATCTTCACTGGTATGCACGTGGCCAGCCAAGTCGATGCCTGGCACCATTGGGAAATTTCGGATGATTTTACCTTTTCCCGTAATGGCCAGTGCATCTTTATAGTTCAGGCTTGACCAGTCGATATCTACGGTCACGTCGCCCTCCGGCAGGCGGCTCTCGTCAATGGCTTGCACCGAGGCAACGGTTTTGCCGTCCTGCTGTTCTAAGATCAAAGCCTGCATACAGGGTCCTCACTAGGATTGATGATGGGAAAATATGTACTGAAGACTATACTCGCTCAATGAAACGCAGTGCCGATTTAACGCAATAAATTGCCAGATACACCAGGTTTGGTAGTATGCCGCATTTGAAATGCAAGTTAGCGCTCACTTGCGACCCCTTAAACCCACGGAGTAATCTCAAGGATGCGATTAACGACGAAGTTCTCAGCTTTTATCACCTTGCTGACGGGACTGACCATATTTGTCACGCTAATCGGCTGCTCGCTGAGCTTTTATAATGCCATCCAGGATAAGCTGGTTAACCGGGTAGAATCGGTTGCATCGGTTATCGACACTCGCCTGATTACAACCTCCTTCCCGGCACTTTCGCGTGAACTGGATGAGTTAATGGTGCCTGTGGATATCGTGCAGATCGACATTAAACAGGGGAAGCAGACCGTTTTCAGCCATACCCGTCAGGGCAGCTACCGTCCTGCCGGCACGGTAGATCAGTATCGGGACATAACGGTACGCTCACTTAAACATCCGGGCATGACAATCCATCTGATGTACCAGGATCCGATGAGCAACTATTTACGCTCGCTCATGACCACCGCGCCCTTAACCATCGCCGTTGCCTTGATCGTCCTGCTGATTTTCCTCGCCGTTCGCTGGCAGCGTCGTCAACTTTCCGGCCAGGAACTGCTGGAAACACGCTCGGTGCGAATACTGAATGGCGAGCGGGGTCCGCAGGTACGGGGATCGGTTTATGAATGGCCATCACGTACCAGTAGCGCCCTGGACGTGCTGCTCTCCGAAATCCAGTTTGCCAGCGATCAGCGTAGCCGTATGGACACGTTGATTCGCTCCTACGCCGCGCAGGATAACAAAACGGGCCTTAACAACCGTCTCTTCTTTGATAATCAGCTGGCTACGCTTCTTGATGACCCCGAAAAGGTGGGGACGCATGGCGTGGTAATGATGATTCGCCTGCCCGACTTCGATCTGCTCCGTGATACCTGGGGCCAGCGCGTGGCGGAAGAGAACCTCTTCACGCTGATTAACCTGCTGTCCACCTTTATTATGCGCTACCCCGGCGCGTTACTGGCACGCTACCACCGCAGCGACTTTGCCGTCTTGCTGCCGCATCGCACCTTAAAGGAGTCCGAGAGTATCGCCAGCCAGCTGTTGAAAGCCGTCGATGCGCTACCCCAGAGCAAAATGCTCGACCGCGACGACATGGTGCATATGGGCATCTGTGCCTGGCGCGGCGGTCAGTCGACGGAGCAGGTGATGGAACATGCAGAAGCGGCCACGCGCAACGCCGTATTGCAGGGGGCGAACGGCTGGGCGGTCTATGATGATACGCTACCGGAAAAAGGGCGCGGCAACGTACGCTGGCGAACCCTGATTGAACAGATGCTGAGCCGGGGTGGACCGCGCATCTATCAAAAACCGGCGGTCATAAAAAATGGTCATGTCCATCATCGTGAGCTGATGTGCCGTATTTTTGATGGGACCGAGGAGGTTATCTCCGCAGAGTATTTGCCGATGGTGCTGCAATTCGGATTGTCCGAAGAGTATGACCGCCAGCAAATCACCCGCCTCATTCCGTTTTTATCGTACTGGCCTGAAGAAAATCTGGCTTTACAGGTGACCGTCGAATCGCTGATCCGTCCGCGTTTTCAGCGTTGGTTACGTGACACGTTAATGCAATGCGAAAAATCGCAACGCAAACGCATTATTTTTGAACTTGCAGAGGCAGATGTAGGTCAACACATCAGCCGGTTGCGCTCGGTTGTGCGTTTAATCAATGCGCTTGGGGCTCGCGTGGCGGTAACACAGGCGGGTCTTACCCTGGTCAGCACCAGCTGGATCAAAGAGCTGGATGTCGAATTATTGAAGCTGCATCCGGGTCTGGTAAGGAATATCGAAAAGCGCACGGAAAACCAGCTGCTGGTACAAAGCCTGGTGGAGGCGTGCAAAGGAACGCAAACGCAAGTATTTGCCGCAGGCGTACGTTCACGCAGTGAATGGCAGATGTTGACAGAGCGCGGCGTGACGGGCGGTCAGGGGGATTTTTTTGCCGCCTCTCAGCCGCTTGACACCAATGTGAAAAAATATTTGCAAAGATACTCTGTTTGACCTGCCGTTTACTTTGTTTTCACGTAGAATATCGCGCCTGTAGCTTTGAGTAAGACGAGCATAAAAGCCAGTGAACGACCTTTTATAGGTTACAAGTGAAAGTGAGGGACGCTGCTGTTTACTCAGCCCTGAGGGATTCAGGGGATGAATTTGTAACAAAGGAAACGTGCTGCACTAATTTTCACCGTAGCAGACGATTTTTGCGCCTTGTCGCTGCTGCGTGTGGTTGGTAAAGTAAGCGGATTTTGTTTTCCGCCCCAGCTTTCAGGATTATCCCTTAGTATGTTGAAAAAATTTCGTGGCATGTTTTCCAATGACCTGTCCATTGACCTGGGTACCGCGAATACCCTTATCTATGTAAAAGGACAAGGCATCGTATTGAATGAGCCTTCCGTTGTGGCCATTCGTCAGGATCGTGCTGGCTCGCCAAAAAGCGTGGCCGCAGTAGGCCATGATGCGAAGCAGATGCTGGGCCGTACGCCGGGCAACATTGCCGCGATCCGCCCAATGAAAGATGGCGTTATTGCTGACTTCTTCGTGACCGAAAAAATGCTTCAGCACTTCATCAAGCAGGTTCACAGCAACAGCTTCATGCGCCCAAGCCCGCGCGTACTGGTGTGTGTGCCGGTTGGCGCAACCCAGGTTGAACGCCGTGCAATCCGTGAATCCGCTCAGGGTGCCGGTGCGCGTGAAGTGTTCCTGATTGAAGAACCGATGGCTGCGGCAATTGGTGCGGGTCTGCCGGTTTCTGAAGCAACCGGTTCTATGGTGGTGGATATCGGTGGCGGTACCACTGAAGTGGCCGTTATCTCCCTGAACGGCGTGGTGTACTCCTCTTCCGTGCGTATCGGCGGCGACCGTTTCGACGAAGCCATCATCAATTACGTTCGCCGTAACTACGGCTCTCTGATCGGTGAAGCGACCGCAGAGCGCATCAAGCATGAAATTGGTTCTGCCTATCCGGGTGATGAAGTTCGCGAGATCGAAGTTCGCGGTCGTAACCTGGCAGAAGGCGTGCCACGCGGATTCACCCTGAACTCCAACGAAATCCTGGAAGCGTTGCAGGAGCCGCTGACCGGCATCGTGAGCGCGGTGATGGTTGCGCTGGAACAGTGCCCGCCAGAGCTGGCCTCCGATATCTCCGAGCGCGGTATGGTTCTGACCGGTGGTGGTGCGCTGCTGCGTAACCTCGACCGCCTGTTAATGGAAGAGACAGGTATTCCTGTCGTAGTTGCAGAAGATCCACTGACTTGCGTCGCCCGTGGTGGTGGCAAGGCGCTGGAAATGATCGACATGCACGGCGGCGACTTGTTTAGCGAAGAGTAGTCGGGTGTGAGAGGGTAGCAAATGGCTACCCTTTCTCTCTGACGCGAGAATACGCATAGCCTATGAAGCCAATTTTTAGCCGTGGCCCGTCGCTACAGTTTCGCCTGATCCTGGCGGTTCTGGTGGCGCTCGGGGTCATTATTGCCGATAGCCGCCTCGGTACGTTCAGCCAGATCCGAACGTACATGGATACCGCCGTCAGTCCTTTCTACTTTATTTCAAATGGTCCCCGTGAACTGCTCGACTCCGTGTCGCAAACGCTTTCATCGCGTGACCAGCTCGAACTCGAAAACCGTGCATTACGCCAGGAACTGCTGCTGAAAAACAGCGAGCTACTGATGCTGGGGCAATATAAGCAGGAAAACGCGCGTCTGCGGGAACTGCTTGGCTCGCCGCTGCGCCAGGATGAACAGAAAATGGTCACCCAGGTGATCTCCACCGTAAACGATCCATACAGCGATCAGGTGGTGATTGATAAAGGCAGCGTGAACGGCGTATACGAAGGTCAGCCTGTCATCAGCGATAAAGGCGTTGTGGGCCAGGTCGTGGCGGTTGCCAAACTGACCAGCCGTGTGCTGCTGATTTGCGATGCCACCCATGCACTGCCGATTCAGGTGCTGCGTAACGATATTCGCGTAATTGCCGCCGGTAATGGTTGTACCGACGATCTGCAACTGGAACACCTGCCCGCCAACACGGATATCCGCGTGGGTGACGTGCTGGTGACGTCTGGTCTGGGCGGTCGTTTCCCTGAAGGCTACCCGGTTGCGGTTGTCTCTTCCGTGAAGCTCGACACTCAACGTGCCTACACCGTGATCCAGGCGCGTCCAACGGCTGGCTTGCAGCGTTTACGCTACCTGCTGCTGCTATGGGGCGCCGATCGCAACGGCGCTAACCCGATGACGCCGGAAGATGTGCATCGCGTGGCCAATGAGCGCCTGATGCAGATGATGCCGCAGGTGCTGCCTGCGCCGGATGCAATGGGGCCACCTGCGCCCGTACCGGCTCCGGCGACGGGGTTAACGCAGCCGCTACCGGATGCGCCGCCACCGCCGCAAGTCTCGGGTGGAGGGCAGTAGTGGCCAGTTATCGTAGCCAGGGGCGCTGGGTAATCTGGCTCTCATTCCTCGTTGCATTGTTACTGCAAATTATGCCCTGGCCGGACGACATTCTTGTTTTCCGGCCAAACTGGGTATTACTCATTTTGCTCTATTGGATCCTTGCCCTGCCGCACCGCGTAAATGTCGGCACAGGTTTTGTGATGGGTGCCATACTGGATCTTATCAGTGGCTCTACGCTTGGCGTCCGCGCCTTATCCATGAGCATTATTGCGTATCTCGTTGCACTCAAATTCCAGCTCTTTCGTAACCTTGCGCTCTGGCAACAGGCGCTGGTGGTGATGTTGTTGTCGCTCGCTGCGGATATCGTTGTTTTCTGGGCAGAGTTT
Source organism: Enterobacter cloacae complex sp.6700776 (assembly GCF_048284255.1). Lineage (NCBI taxonomy): Bacteria > Pseudomonadati > Pseudomonadota > Gammaproteobacteria > Enterobacterales > Enterobacteriaceae > Enterobacter > Enterobacter cloacae complex sp.6700776. The sequence continues at coordinate 24,049 of NZ_JBLVYK010000007.1, forward strand.
TTAGTGATCAACGTCTCTTTCCGACCGGAAGTGTTCTGGAGTAGTGTAGTAAACGGTGTGCTCTGGCCGTGGCTGTTCCTGCTGATGCGTAAAATTCGCCAGCAGTTTGCCGTGCAATAAAAGGTTTCTATGACGTCTTTGTATCTTGCCTCCGGTTCTCCGCGTCGCCAGGAACTGCTCGCGCAGTTGGGTGTATCCTTCGAACGCATCGTTACCGGTATCGAAGAAAAACGTGCTGAGGGCGAAAGCGCTCAGCAGTATGTCTCCCGTCTGGCGCGTGAAAAAGCGCAGGCGGGCGTTGCATGCGTGCCGCGTGACTTACCGGTGCTGGGGGCCGATACCATCGTCATTCTCAATGGTGAGGTGCTTGAGAAACCCCGCGACGCAGACCATGCTGCGCGGATGCTGCGTAACATGTCCGGGCAAACCCATCAGGTGATGACGGCGGTAGCGCTGGCAGACAGCCAGTACGTTCTGGATTGCCTTGTGGTAACGGAAGTGACGTTCAGAGTCCTCACCGACGAGGAGATCGCCGGCTATATCGCCAGCGGTGAACCTATGGATAAAGCAGGTGCATACGGTATTCAAGGGTTGGGTGGCTGTTTTGTCAGGAAGATAAATGGCAGCTATCACGCCGTAGTCGGCTTACCGCTGGTGGAAACGTATGAGTTGCTGAGCAATTTTAACTCACTGCGTGAGGGAAGGGATAATTATGACGGCTGAATTGTTGGTAAACGTAACGCCATCGGAAACCCGTGTGGCCTACATTGATGGTGGCATTCTTCAGGAAATTCATATTGAGCGTGAAGCGCGGCGCGGAATCGTAGGCAATATCTACAAAGGTCGTGTCAGTCGTGTACTGCCGGGTATGCAGGCGGCTTTTGTAGATATTGGGCTCGATAAAGCGGCGTTTTTGCACGCCTCCGACATCATGCCGCATACCGAATGCGTGGCAGGCGAAGAGCAAAAACAGTTTGCCGTGCGCGACATCTCTGAGCTGGTGCGTCAGGGCCAGGATCTGATGGTGCAGGTGGTAAAAGATCCGCTGGGCACCAAAGGCGCGCGTCTGACCACCGACATCACCCTTCCTTCACGTTATCTGGTCTTTATGCCGGGGGCGTCGCACGTCGGCGTGTCACAGCGTATTGAGAGCGAAAGCGAGCGTGAACGCCTGAAAAAGGTGGTCAGCGCCTACTGCGACGAGCAGGGCGGGTTTATTATCCGTACCGCAGCGGAAGGGATCAGCGAAGAAGACCTGGCCTCGGATGCGGCCTATCTGAAGCGCGTCTGGACCAAAGTGATGGAGCGTAAAAAACGCAACCAGACCCGCTACCGGCTGTACGGTGAGCTGGCGCTCGCTCAGCGCGTATTACGTGATTTCGCCGATGCGCAGCTCGACCGAATCCGCGTGGACTCCCGTCTGACGTACGAAGCCTTACTGGAGTTCACCGCCGAGTACATCCCGGAAATGCCGGGGCTGCTGGAGCATTACACCGGACGCCAGCCGATATTTGATCTCTATGACGTTGAAAACGAAATCCAGCGTGCGCTGGAGCGTAAGGTTGAGCTGAAATCGGGTGGCTATCTGATTATTGATCAGACCGAAGCGATGACCACCGTCGACATCAACACCGGCGCGTTTGTCGGCCATCGCAACCTCGATGACACCATCTTTAATACCAATATAGAAGCGACGCAGGCCATCGCACGCCAGCTTCGCCTGCGTAATCTGGGCGGTATTATCATCATCGACTTTATCGATATGAATAATGAAGACCACCGCCGTCGCGTGCTGCACTCCCTGGAGCAGGCGCTGAGTAAAGATCGCGTGAAAACCAGCATCAATGGCTTCTCGCAGCTCGGTCTGGTGGAAATGACCCGGAAACGGACCCGCGAAAGCGTGGAACATGTCCTGTGTAATGAGTGTCCAACCTGCCATGGACGCGGAACGGTAAAGACGGTGGAGACGGTCTGCTACGAGATCATGCGTGAGATTGTCCGTGTCCATCATGCCTACGACTCAGACCGTTTTCTGGTCTATGCTTCCCCTGCGGTGGCAGAGGCCCTGAAAGGGGAAGAGTCGCACGCGCTGGCGGAAGTGGAAATCTTTGTCGGCAAACAGGTAAAAGTGCAAATTGAGCCGCTCTATAACCAGGAGCAGTTTGACGTCGTCATGATGTAAACGCAGTTCGCTGCGAGATTTAAGGCTGACAAGGAGAGACGCGTGAGGCGATTGCCGGGGATTTTACTGCTTACAGGGGCAACGCTGGTCGTGATTGTCGCGTTGCTCGTGAGCGGGCTGCGTCTCGCCTTGCCGCATCTGGACAGCTGGCGGCCGCAGATCCTGGCAAAAATCGAATCTGCCACCGGTCTGCCGGTGGACGTGAGCCATATCGAGGCAAGCTGGCAGAACTTTGGCCCGACGCTTGATGCGCGGGATATCAGCGCCAGCCTGAAAGATGGCGGCCATCTTAAAATCAAACGCGTCACCCTGGCGCTGGATGTCTGGCAAAGCCTGCTGCATCTGCGCTGGCAGTTTCGCGATCTCACCTTCTGGCAACTTCAGCTGATGACCAACACGCCGCTGCAAAGCGGCGACAGCGATCGTGGGCTGGAAACCAGCCGTATCAGCGATCTCTTCCTGCGTCAGTTCGATCATTTCGATCTCCGCGACAGCGAAGTGAGCTTTATAACCCTTTCCGGACAGCGCGCTGAGCTGGCGATCCCACAGCTGACCTGGCTCAACGGGAAAGATCGCCACCGCGCCGAGGGGCAGGTGAATCTCTCCAGCCTGAACGGGCAGCACGGCGTTATGCAGGTGCGGATGGATCTGCGCGACGACAATGGCCTGCTGAACAACGGCAGGGTGTGGCTACAGGCGGACGATGTGGACGTGAAGCCGTGGCTGGGTGAGTGGCTACAGCAGAACATGCAGCTGGAAACCGCGCGCTTCAGCCTGGAAGGCTGGATGACCCTGACGAACGGGGCGTTCGCCAGCGGCGATATCTGGCTTAAGCAGGGGGGCGCGAGCTGGAAGGGGGAAAACCATCAGCATCAGCTTTCCGTCGATAACCTCACCGCACACGTGACGCAGGATAAAGGCGGCTGGCAGTTCGCTATTCCGGATACGCGCATCTCCATGGATAACAAACCCTGGCCGCGCGGCGCACTGACGCTGGCGTGGATGCCGGAGCAGGACGTCGGCGGGATAAACGGTAAACGCAGCGATGAGTTGCGTATCCGCGCCAGTAACCTGGATCTGACGGCGATCGAAGGGCTGCGTTCAATGGCCGCAAAACTCTCCCCGGAGCTGGGCGAAATCTGGCTGGCGACGCAGCCGAGCGGGCAGATAAACCGGCTGGCGCTGGATATTCCGCTCCAGGCCACGGAAAAGACGCGTTTTCAGGCGGCATGGAAAAATCTCGCATGGAAACAGTGGAAGCTGCTGCCGGGTGCCGAGCACTTCAGCGGTAAACTGGAAGGAAGCGTGGAAAACGGCAGGCTGACGGCAGAAATGCAGGAAGCAAAAATGCCGTACGAAACGGTCTTCCGTGCGCCACTGGAGATCGAAAAGGGAAACGCCACCCTTAACTGGCGGAAGAATGACAAAGGTTTTCAGCTCGATGGTCGCGATATTGATGTAAAAGCCAAAGCGGTACATGCCCGCGGTAATTTCCGTTATCTACAGCCTGAAGGCGATGAGCCGTGGCTGGGCATTCTGGCAGGCATCAGCACGGATGACGGTTCGCAGGCGTGGCGCTACTTCCCGGAAAACCTGATGGGGAAAGCGCTGGTAGACTATCTCAGCGGCGCCATTCAGGGCGGTCAGGCGGACAACGCCACGCTGGTCTACGGCGGCAATCCGCACCTGTTCCCGTATAAGCATAACGAAGGCCAGTTCCAGGTTCTGGTGCCGCTACGCAACGCCACCTATGCCTTCCAGCCGGACTGGCCCGCGCTGAAGAATCTGAATATCGAACTCAACTTCCTGAATGACGGCTTGTGGATGAAGACGGACAGCGTTGCGCTGGGCGGCGTAACGGCAAGCAACCTGACGGCAAACATCCCGGATTACTCCAAAGAGAAACTGCTGATTGATGCGGATATTAAGGGGCCGGGTAAAGCGGTTGGCCCATATTTTGAAGATACGCCGCTGGATGACTCCCTGGCGGCCACTCTCCAGCAGTTGCAGTTAGATGGTGATGTGAATGCTCGCTTACATCTGGATATCCCGCTCGACGGTGAAATGACCACCGCCAAAGGCGACGTTCGTCTGAACAATAACAGCCTCTATATCAAGCCGCTGGACAGCACGCTGAAAAACCTTAGCGGTCAGTTCAGCTTTGTTAACGGCAATCTGAAAAGTAAGCCGCTGAAAGCGACCTGGTTCAATCAACCCGTCAATATCGATTTCTCCACCACCGAGGGCGATAAAGCCTACCAGGTGGCGGTCAATATGGACGCGAACTGGCAGCCGTCACGCATGGATGTTCTGCCGAAGCCGATTGAGAATGCGGTGGACGGCGCGGTGTCATGGAATGGCAAGGTCGCCATCGATCTGCCTTATCATGCCGGTGCGCGCTATAACGTCGACATTACGGGCGATCTAAAAAACCTCAGTAGCCAGCTTCCCGCACCGCTGAACAAGAAAAGCGGTGAAGCACTGCCCGTCAACGTTAAGGTTGCGGGCAACCTCTACAGCTTTGATTTAACCGGAAACGCTGGCGGAACAAACCACTTCAACAGCCGCTGGCTGCTTAACCGCAAGCTGACGCTGGACAGGGCGATCTGGACGACGGACAGCCGTACCACGCCGCCGCTGCCGGAGCAGGCGGGCATTGAACTGAATCTCCCGCCGATGGATGGCGCAGAGTGGCTGGCACTGTTTCAGAAAGGTGTCGGGCAAAACGTCGACCAAACGGCGCAGTTCCCGCAGTCCATTACCTTGCGCACGCCTGCGCTGACGCTAGGTGGGCAGCAGTGGAACAACCTGAGTATTGTCTCCCGGCCGACGGTGAACGGCTCAAAGGTCGAGGCGCAGGGGCGTGAAATTAACGGTTCGTTGACGATGCGCGATAACGCGCCATGGCAGGCGGCTATCCGTTATCTCTATTACAACCCGACCTTTACGGCGTCTAAAACACAGTCGACAAGTACGTCTCCTTTCAGCAGCAGTGGAACGTCGCGCGTGGATTTCAGCAACTGGCCCGATCTCCAGCTGCGCTGCGCGGAGTGCTGGCTGTGGGGACAGAAATATGGCCGTATCGACGGTGATTTTGCTATTCAGGGCAATACGCTGAGCCTCTCTGGTGGGCTGGTGGATACCGGCTTTGGCCGCATGACCGCCGCTGGCGAGTGGGTGAACAAACCGGGTGAACAGCGCACCTCGCTGAAGGGCGATATTAAAGGCAACAAGCTGGACTCCGCGGCTAACTTCTTTGGGATCAGCACGCCGCTTCGCGGATCGTCCTTCGATGTGAATTACGATCTGCACTGGCGCGCGGCACCGTGGCAGCCGGACGTTGCCTCGCTGAACGGTATCCTCAGAACCCGTTTTGGTAAGGGACAAATTGCCGATGTTAGCACCGGTCATGCAGGGCAAATACTGCGCCTGCTGAGCTTTGACGCGCTGCTGCGCAAGCTGCGCTTCGATTTCAGCGATACCTTCAACGACGGTTTCTATTATGACTCCATTCGCGGAACGGCCTGGATCAAGGACGGCGTGATGCATACCGATGATACGCTGCTGGACGGCCTGGAAGCGGACATCGCCATGAAAGGATCAGTGAACCTCGTGCGCCGGGAGCTGGATATGGAAGCGGTTGTTGCCCCGGAAATCTCCGCTACAGTGGGTGTCGCTACCGCTTTTGTGGTCAATCCGATAATCGGCGCGGCGGTATTTGCCGCCAGCAAAGTGCTGGGGCCGCTCTGGAGCAAAGTCTCGATTCTGCGCTACCGCATTACGGGCCCAATCGATAAACCGCAGATTAATGAAGTGCTGCGCCAGCCGCGCAAAGAAGCACAGCAATGATTTGACGTGGGCAGGTAATTGCCTCACTCTCAATAATATTGATTTTATACCGCCACTGGCGGCAACGAACGAGTAGCAATACGATGAGTCTGAACCTGGTAAGTGAACATTTGCTCGCAGCGAACGGCCTGAGCCATCAGGACCTGTTCTCCATTCTTGGTCAACTGACCGAACGCCGCCTCGACTACGGCGATCTCTATTTCCAGTCGAGCTATCACGAATCCTGGGTTTTAGAAGACAGCATCATTAAAGATGGTTCTTATAACATTGACCAGGGCGTCGGCGTGCGCGCCGTCAGCGGCGAAAAAACCGGTTTTGCTTATGCAGACCAGATAAGCCTGGCCGCGCTGGAGCAGAGCGCGCAGGCGGCGCGAACCATTGTGCGTGATACCGGCGACGGTCGCGTGAAAACCCTGGGTGAAGTGCAGCACGCTGCGCTTTATACCAGCATCGACCCACTGCAAAGCATGAGCCGCGAAGAGAAGCTGGACATCCTGCGTCGCGTGGACAAAGTGGCTCGCGCGGCGGACAAACGCGTGCAGGAAGTCTCTGCCAGTCTGAGCGGGGTCTATGAGCTGATTCTGGTGGCGGCGACGGACGGTACGCTGGCCGCTGACGTGCGTCCGCTTGTGCGCCTCTCTATCAGCGTGCAGGTGGAAGACGACGGCAAGCGCGAGCGCGGCTCAAGCGGTGGCGGCGGTCGTTTTGGCTACGACTGGTTCCTCGGCGACGTTGACGGCGAAGCACGCGCGGATACGTGGGCAAAAGAAGCCGTGCGCATGGCGCTGGTCAACCTGTCTGCCGTGGCGGCACCTGCCGGTACGCTGCCGGTGGTTCTGGGCGCAGGCTGGCCTGGCGTGCTGCTGCACGAAGCGGTCGGTCACGGCCTGGAGGGGGATTTCAACCGTCGCGGGACGTCCGTATTCAGCGGTCAGATGGGGCAGCTTGTCTCCTCCGAGCTGTGTACCGTGGTGGATGATGGCACTATGCTCGACCGTCGCGGCTCGATTTCTATCGACGATGAAGGCACGCCGGGCCAGTACAACGTGCTGATCGAAAATGGCGTACTGAAAGGTTACATGCAGGACAAGCTTAACGCGCGTCTGATGGGCGTTGCGCCAACGGGTAACGGTCGTCGCGAATCCTACGCGCACCTGCCGATGCCGCGCATGACCAACACCTACATGCTGCCGGGTAAATCCACGCCGCAGGAGATTATCGAATCCGTTGATTACGGGATCTTCGCGCCGAACTTTGGCGGCGGCCAGGTGGATATCACCTCCGGTAAATTTGTCTTCTCTACCTCAGAGGCGTATCTGATTGAGAAGGGCAAAGTGACCAAAGCGGTGAAGGGCGCAACCCTGATTGGCTCTGGCATTGAGGCCATGCAGCAGATTTCCATGGTGGGTAACGACCTGAAGCTGGATAACGGCGTGGGCGTCTGCGGCAAAGAAGGTCAGAGCCTGCCGGTAGGCGTGGGCCAGCCAACCCTGAAGGTCGATAACCTGACGGTGGGCGGCACGGCGTAATTTTTTCATTTTCCCCTCACCCTAACCCTCTCCCCAACGGGGAGAGGGGACTGCTCCGTGCTGTCTTTTCTCCCTCGCCCCTTTGGGGAGAGGGCCGGGGTGAGGGGGGAGGCCTACTCTTTCCTTCTTCCCCGCATCCCCTGAAACAGCTCTGCCACTTCCACAAAATAGTCCGTCAGATAGTTAATACAGACCTGCACCTTCAGCGGCAGCTTGTCCTTTTCGGTATAGAGCGCGTACACCGGGCGCGGATCCGACTGGTAGCGCGGGAAGAGGATCTCCAGTTCGCCGCTGTTGATCTCGTTGATCACCCACATCAGCGGCACGTAGGCGATCCCGGCCCCGGCCACCAGCCAGCGTGAGATGGTCATCGGATCGTTGGTCACGAAACGGCCTTCAGGCAGCAGTTTGGTGGAAAGCCCTTCTGGCGCGATCAGTTCAAATTCGTTATCTGGGCGAACGCTGTATTCCAGCCACGAGTGGTTGCTCAGGTCGGCAGGTTTTTCCGGTACGCCATACTGTGCCAGATAGCTTTTCGAAGCGCAGACCACCATCGGCATGCTGCCCAGTCGACGCGAGAACAGGCTCGAGTCCTGCAATGCGCCAACGCGGATCACCACGTCTAACCCATCGGCAATCAGATCCGGTGCCGGAATACCCGTTACCAGATTAACGGTTAAACCGGGATACTCTTTCAGCATTTCCGCCGTCATGGCAGCGAGAACATTTTGTGCCATAGTTGAAGAACACCCGATACGCAGCGTGCCGATAGGCGTGTTGTTAAAGGCGTAGAGCTGCTCGTGAACATCCTGCACTTCATGCAGCATTCGACGGCAGCCCTGATAGTAAATTTTACCCGCTTCCGTCAGCCCAATGCTGCGGGTGCTGCGGTTGAGCAGCTTCACCTGGAGCTCATCTTCCAGTTTTGACACTGTCTGGCTAATGGATGAGACGCTCATTTGTAGCTGACGTGCTGCGGCGGTAAAAGAGCCTTGCTCAACCACTTTCGCAAAGACGGACATGCGTTTTAGACGTTCCATTATTCACTCTGGCTTAAAAGTGATTTAGATCACATATGATAGATAACAGCATAACAGTTACGTTAATATATTATTAATTACATAACGGCTGCGCCACTCTCGCCCGGCAATTCATGCTCTCCTGCGGCGGCGTGAGCTTAATAATCCAGTAACCTGCATCTCTTTAATCAAGGTCAACATGAGTCTGTTTCCCGTTATCGTGGTGTTCGGTCTGTCGTTCCCACCGATATTTTTCGAGCTTCTTTTATCACTGGCGATCTTCTGGCTGGTGCGCAAGGTGCTGGTCCCTACCGGGATTTATGATTTCGTCTGGCATCCTGCATTGTTTAATACCGCGCTGTATTGCTGCCTGTTCTATTTAATATCGCGCATGTTTGTCTGAGGTTGATGTGAAAACGCTAACAAGAAAAATCTCCCGCACTGCCATCACTATGGCGCTGGTCATCCTGGCGTTCATCGCTATTTTTCGCGCCTGGGTTTATTACACCGAATCCCCGTGGACGCGCGATGCGCGTTTCAGCGCGGAGGTGGTCGCGATAGCGCCCGATGTCGCCGGTCTCATTACGGCGGTCAATGTCCACGATAACCAGCTGGTGAAAAAAGATCAGGTACTGTTCACTATCGACCAGCCGCGCTATCAAAAAGCGCTGGAAGAAGCGGAAGCCGACGTAGCGTATTACAACGCGCTGGCCGCTGAAAAACGCCGTGAAGCAGGACGTCGTAACAAGCTGGGCATCCAGGCCATGTCCCGGGAAGAGATTGATCAGTCCAATAACGTGCTGCAAACCGTGCTGCATCAGCTGGCAAAAGCGCAGGCGACGCGCGATCTGGCGAAGCTCGATCTGGAACGTACCGTTATCCGCGCCCCGTCCGATGGCTGGGTAACCAACCTCAACGTCTATGCGGGTGAGTTTATCACGCGCGGCTCTACGGCCGTGGCGCTGGTGAAACAGAACTCTTTCTACGTCCTCGCCTATATGGAAGAGACCAAGCTGGAAGGCGTGCGTCCGGGCTATCGCGCCGAAATCACGCCGCTCGGCAGCAACCGGGTCCTGAAAGGAACCGTGGACAGCGTGGCCGCGGGGGTGACCAACGCCAGCAGTACCAATGATTCAAAAGGGATGGCGACCGTCGATTCTAACCTCGAGTGGGTTCGTCTGGCGCAGCGCGTACCGGTACGCATTCGTCTGGATGAGCAGCAGAGCAACCTCTGGCCCGCAGGCACCACGGCGACGGTAGTGATCACCGGTGAAAAAGACCGTGATGCCAGCCAGGATTCTATCTTCCGTCAAATCGCCCATCGCCTGCGCGAGTTTGGTTGATCGCTATGGGCATTTTTTCCATCGCCAGCCAGCACATCCGCTTCGCCGTGAAGCTGGCATGCGCCATTGTGCTGGCGCTGTTTGTTGGCTTCCATTTCCAGCTTGAAACGCCGCGCTGGGCTGTTCTGACCGCCGCGATCGTCGCCGCCGGTCCTGCCTTCGCGGCGGGTGGCGAACCTTACTCCGGGGCAATTCGCTATCGCGGGATGCTGCGTATTATCGGTACCTTTATCGGCTGTATCGCCGCCCTGACCATTATCATCCTGATGATCCGCACGCCGCTGCTGATGCTGATTGTATGCTGTATCTGGGCGGGTTTTTGCACCTGGGTCTCTTCGCTGGTGAAGGTGGAGAACTCGTACGCCTGGGGCCTGGCGGGATATACCGCGCTGATTATTATCATCACCATTCAGAGTGAACCGCTGCTTGCTCCGCAGTTCGCCGTGGAACGTTGCAGCGAGATTGTCATTGGTATCGTCTGCGCGATTGTCGCCGATCTGCTCTTCTCTCCGCGATCCATCAAGCAGGAAGTCGATCGTGAGCTGGACGCGCTGATTGTTGCCCAGTACCAGCTTATGCAGCTGTGCATTAAACACGGCGACAGCGAAGAGGTCGACAAGGCCTGGAGCGCGCTGGTGCGCCGCACGCAGGCGCTGGAAGGGATGCGCAGTAATCTCAATATGGAGTCTTCCCGCTGGGAGCGTGCCAATCGTCGTCTAAAAGCGATCAATACCGTCTCGTTAACGCTGATCACCCAGGCGTGTGAAACCTACCTGATTCAGAACACTCGCCCCGAAGTGGTAACGGATACCTTCCGCGAACTGTTTGATGAGCCTGTGGAGACAGTGCAGGACGTGCATCGACAGCTTAAACGCATGCGTCGTGTGATTGCCTGGACGGGCGAACGGGATACGCCAGTCACCATTTATACCTGGGTTGGCGCCGCAACGCGCTACCTGCTTCTGAAACGCGGCGTGATTAGCAACACCAAAATCAGTGCGGCGGAAGAAGAGGTGTTACAGGGCGAAGTGGTGATCAAACCGGAATCCGCCGAGCGTCATCATGCGATGGTTAACTTCTGGCGTACCACCCTGGCCTGTATACTCGGCACGCTGTTCTGGCTGTGGACCGGCTGGACGTCCGGCAGCGGCGCGATGGTGATGATTGCCGTCGTTACCGCGCTGGCGATGCGTCTGCCCAACCCGCGCATGGTCGCTATTGATTTTCTGTACGGCACCATTGCGGCGTTACCCATTGGCGCGCTCTACTTCCTGGTAATCATCCCCTCGACGCAGCAAAGCATGCTTTTGCTCTGTATCAGCCTGGCGGTGATGGCGTTCTTTATCGGGATTGAGGTACAAAAACGCCGTCTGGGATCGTTAGGTGCGCTGGCGAGTACGATTAACATCCTCGTGCTGGATAACCCGATGACCTTCCATTTCAGCCAGTTCCTGGATAGCGCATTAGGCCAGCTGGTGGGCTGTTTCCTGGCGATGATGGTGATCCTGCTGGTGCGGGATAACTCTCAGGCGCGGACAGGGCGCGTGCTGCTCAATCAGTTTGTGTCGGCCGCCGTATCGTCCTTGACCACCAACACCGCGCGGCGCAAGCAGAACCACCTTCCGGCCCTTTACCAGCAACTGTTCCTGCTGTTGAATAAATTCCCGGGCGATGTCGCTCGCTTCCGTCTGGCGTTAACCATGATTATCGCGCACCAGCGTCTGCGGAACGCGCCAGTGCCGATCAACGACGATTTGTCCGCTTTCCACCGCCAGCTACGGCGAACGGCGGACCATGTGATATCGGCATCCAGTGATGACAAACGTCGCCGCTACTTTAAGCAACTGCTGGAGGAGCTGGATATCTACCAGGAGAAACTGCGATTCTGGGAAGCCCCGCCGCAGGTTACCGAGCCGGTAGAGCGGCTGGTGTTTATGCTGCACCGCTACCAGAATGCGCTGACAGACAGCTAACGAAGAGAAAACCGACGCCAAAAGCGTCGGTTTTTTTGTGGCTATACTTATTCTTGCAGGTTCAAACATTCAGGAAGGGAGGACACATGACAACCCAGGCTCTTCAGGACAGTATTCTTTTTCAGACCGGGTATCTGGTTAACGGTATCTGGAAAACACTCGACACCACGTTTGATGTGCTAAACCCGGCCACGGGCGAGGTGGTTGCGAAAGTGGCGAAAGCAGGGAAAGCCGAAACCGAAGAGGCCATTGCGGCCGCGACGAAAGCCTTTCCCGCATGGCGCGCAAAAACGGCAAAAGAGCGTTCCGCGATCCTCTATCGCTGGTATGAACTGATTATCGAGAACAAAAGCTGGCTCGGGCGGCTGATGACCACCGAGCAGGGCAAGCCGCTGAAAGAGGCTGAGGGCGAGGTGGACTACGCTGCCAGCTTTATTCAGTGGTTTGCGGAGCAGGCCAAGCGCGCTAACGGTGAAATCATTCCTCCGGTTAAACCCGGCTCCCGTATTCTGGCCACTCGTGAACCTGTTGGGGTGGTTGCTGCTATCACGCCATGGAATTTCCCGATGGCTATGCTCACCCGTAAGCTCGGCCCGGCGCTGGCAGCAGGATGTACCGGCGTCATCAAGCCTGCAAACAACACGCCGCTGAGCGCCTTTGCGCTGCTGACGCTGGCGAAGCAGGCCGGTGTGCCGGATGGTGTGCTGAATGCGGTCGCGGGGAGCACCTCAGAAATTAGCGACGCCATTATGGCCAGCCATGACGTGCGCAAAATCTCGTTTACGGGGTCAACCGCCGTCGGGAAAACGCTGGTTCGCAATTCCGCTGAGACCATGAAAAAGGTATCGATGGAGCTGGGCGGCAATGCGCCGTATATCGTTTTCGAGGACGCGGATATTGAGGCCGCCGTCAAAGGCGCCATCGCCAATAAATTCCGTAACGCCGGGCAGGTCTGCGTCAGCGTAAACCGTTTCTATATTCAGGAGACGGTCTATGACAAGTTTGTCAATCAGCTTGCCGATGCGGTGAAGGCGCTGAAGGTGGGTAACGGTCTGGACGAGGGCGTCGTTGTCGGCCCGCTGATTGAGCCTTCGGCTGTCGAGAAAGTCCGTGAGCACGTCGAAGATGCGGTAGCGAAGGGGGCCACGGTGCTGGCTGGGGGTAAACCGCACGAACTTGGCGGCAACTTCTGGATGCCAACCGTACTCGGTGACTGCCATGAAGGCATGAAGCTGGCAGAAGAGGAGACCTTTGGTCCCGTTGCCGCCTGCTTCCGCTTCACGTCGGAAGACGAAGTGGTTATGCGCGCTAACAATACGCCTTACGGGCTGGCGGCCTACTTTTATACCCAGAATCTCTCGCGCGTGTTCCGCGTCTCACAGGCCATTGAGAGCGGCATGATCGGAATTAATGAATGTGCGGTCTCGACCGAGCTGGGTCCGTTTGGGGGCGTAAAAGAGTCCGGGCTGGGGCGCGAGGGGTCCGTGCTGGGGCTGGAGGAGTTTCTGGAAGTTAAAACCCTGCATATCGGGGGCTTATAATAGACAGGGCGGCATCTGCCGCCCGCCTGTACCGGGTGGCTGGCAATGAAAATTTATACCTTTGATTTTGACGAAATTGATAGTCAGGAAGACTTCTACCGCGAGTTTATCCGGGCGTTCGACCTGGAGCGGGGCAGCGTAAACAATCTTGATATGCTGTGGGATGTGGTTACCGGCGACAGGCTGCCGTTACCGCTGGAGATCGAATTTACCCATCTGCCTGAAAAACTGCGCAGACGCTTTGGCGCATTGATTTTATTGTTTGATGAAGCGGAGGAGGAGCTGGAAGGGCAACTGCGTTTCAACGTGCGCCAGTGATAAAAAAGCCCCTGACCGGGAGGTCAGGGGCAAGTCGTATGATGAGATACGACGAGGGTTTATTTGTACAGTTCTGCGGTAGCGTGCCAGTGGTCGCCACTGCGCGCTTCGATGATGCGATAAGATGACGCACCCTGTTCTTCCGCTTTTTTGTTCAGCATTTCGTGCATGTCCATCGGAGAAGTACCGATGGCACCAACAGAAACGGTCCCGATAGCCTGACGGGATTGTGCCTGTTCGGCGTTAATAGTGTCGGCTGCAAACGCACCGAATGACAGGACTGACAGTACGCTCAGGGCAGCTACAGTGGTTTTAATTTTCATGATTATTTACCTCGTCAATTATTTTACTGGGGTCTTTGTTCTGTGACCCTCATCACAAAATCAAGTATACACTAATCACGGAAAAAATTAATACCAGGCTAATGGTTTCGCCTGTTATTACGTGTTAAAAACATCATTTTTTATAACGGGAATGAATAAAAAAGGGCGTTACTCTGCAGGTGTTATGATTTTTTATTATGTAAATCAATTGGATAGGCGGCTTTGATTTTTAGTGCGATTTTACGGCAGATCATTCACTGAATGAATGTTAACAGGCGGTAAAAAGCACTATTTGCAAAAGCAGCAGGCAGAGAAAAGCAGGGTAAAACGAGGCGGTAGCAGAATGATCCCCGCAGCCAGGCGCTACGGGGCAGAAGATTACAGCTCCTGTTCGAACAGGACCAGAATCGCTTCGTAGAGGTCTTTCACCGAGAAACCATTTGCCGGGGTCGTAAAAATGGTGTCATCACCGGCGATGGTCCCGAGGATCCCCTCTGCTTTACCCAGCGAGTCCAGCAGGCGGGCAATCAGCTGGGCTGCACCCGGGCTGGTGTGGATCACGACCACGGCATCGTTATAGTCAATGTCCAGAACCAGGTTTTTCAGCGGGCTGGAGGTCGTTGGCACGCCAAGTTCAGCAGGCAGGCAATAAACCATCTCCATTTTGGCGTTGCGCGTACGCACTGCACCAAACTTGGTTAACATGCGGGAGACCTTCGACTGGTTGATGTTGTCGAAGCCTTGCTCCTGCAACGCCTGAACAATTTCTCCCTGAGAACTGAATTTCTCTTCTTTGAGTAGCGCTTTAAACGCTTTCACTAATTCTTCTTGCTTAGACGAGCTTCGCATAAGTCACCCGGAATATGACGATAGAAACAACATTATTATGCATGTGGATGAATTTTTATGCAAATTATCTACCTGGCACCAGGCTGAAATAATGTTATGAAAGGGAGAGATTTTATCAGATTTCGTTATCAGAAAACATGCCTGGGTCACGCCGCGCAAATAAGCTTAAAAGTAAATTAAATGTTATCAAAATGATGTTGTTTTGGTGGCTTGGCAGGGTGTATTGTAACCCCCTCTTAATTCGTTGTTGCCCATAGCCTGATAGCATTCGGGTGAAGGTCAAAGACGTGCGACCTCAAATTCTTTAGCGATGAAAATTGTAATTAATGACGTGCTGAATTATGGTCGCCGCAACGGAGTTACAGATACTTAAGTTAACCATAATAAGGAGTTTAGGATGAAAGTCGCAGTCCTCGGCGCTGCTGGTGGTATCGGCCAGGCGCTTGCCCTACTACTGAAAACCCAACTGCCTTCAGGCTCAGAACTCTCCCTGTACGATATTGCTCCGGTAACCCCAGGTGTGGCGGTTGACCTGAGCCACATCCCGACAGCTGTGAAAATCAAAGGCTTCTCCGGTGAAGATGCGCGTCCTGCGTTGCAGAATGCCGATGTGGTGCTGATCTCCGCGGGTGTTGCGCGTAAACCGGGTATGGATCGTTCAGACCTGTTCAACGTCAACGCGGGCATCGTGAAAAACCTGGTTCAGCAGATCGCTGAAACCTGCCCGAAAGCGTGCATCGGTATCATCACCAACCCGGTGAACACCACCGTTGCCATCGCAGCAGAAGTGCTGAAGAAAGCGGGCGTTTACGACAAGAACAAACTGTTCGGCGTAACTACGCTGGATATCATCCGTTCCAATACCTTCGTGGCTGAGCTGAAAGGCAAGCAGCCAACGGAAGTGGAAGTGCCGGTTATCGGCGGACACTCTGGCGTGACCATCCTGCCTCTGCTGTCGCAGATCCCGGGCGTGAGCTTCACCGAGCAGGAAGTGGCTGACCTGACCAAACGTATTCAGAATGCAGGCACCGAAGTGGTGGAAGCGAAGGCGGGTGGCGGTTCTGCAACCCTGTCTATGGGCCAGGCGGCGGCGCGTTTCGGCCTGTCTCTGGTTCGCGCGCTGCAGGGCGAGAAAAACGTGGTTGAATGCGCTTACGTAGAAGGCGACGGTGAACACGCGCGCTTCTTCTCTCAGCCGCTGCTGCTGGGTAAAAACGGCGTTGAAGAGCGTAAGTCTATCGGCACGCTAAGCGCGTTTGAGCAAAACGCGATGGAAGGCATGCTGGATACGCTGAAGAAAGACATCACGCTGGGCGAAGAGTTCGTTAACAAGTGATCTTGTCCCGGTAAAAAAAACGGAGCGCTAAGCTCCGTTTTTTTATGCCCGTCAGTTAGTGGCCGGGTATTCCTGGATGGTGACCTGAATCGTGAGTTTCTTGTCATTACGCATGACTTCTACGGGGATGATAGAGCCGGGTCGAATTTCCGCCACCTGGTCCATCGTTTCAAGCGCAGAGACCGCCGGCGTGCCGTTGACGGAAAGAATAACGTCGTTCACCTGGATACCTGCATTGGCCGCCGGGCCGCCAGGCGCCACTTCGTTGACCACAATCCCCTGGATCTGATCGATACCACCGCCCTGCGTATGCATCGGCGCGATTTCACGCCCGCCAATACCGATGTAGCCACGGATCACGCGGCCATCGCGGATCAGCTTGTCCATGATCTTGGTCGCCAGCTGGAACGGAATGGCAAAGCCAATCCCTTCCGGTGTTTCACCATCGTTGCTCTTGTCGAAGGAGAGGGTATTAATGCCCATCAGTTCGCCCAGAGAGTTCACCAGCGCACCGCCGGAGTTACCGTGGTTGATCGAGGCATCGGTTTGCAGGAAGTTCTGCCGCCCTGACGGGTTCAGGCCGATACGACCGGTCGCGCTGATGATCCCCTGAGTGATGGTCTGGCCCAGGTTGTACGGGTTACCGATCGCCAGCACCACATCGCCGATATGCGGTGTTCGTTTGCGATTAATCGGGATAGTCGGCAGACCGCCCGTGGCGTTGATCTTCAGCACCGCCAGATCGGTCAGGCTGTCCGACCCCACCAGCAGGGCTTCAAACACGCGGCCATCCTGCAAGGCGACGATAATCTGGTCGGCATCGTTGATCACGTGTTTATTGGTGATGATGTAACCCCGGTCATCCATGATCACACCGGAACCGAGCGTGCGGATCTCCAGCTGGTTATGAGCGGAACTGTTAAGCCCGCGGTTATAGACGTTAACCACGGCGGGGGCGGCACGGCGTACCGCCTGATTGTACGTTGCAGGCGTTTCATCCGTGCTGTCGAACTGAGGAGCCGACAGTTTGTTGAACTGGCGTAAAGATGGCATAGCCACCAGCAGCAGACCGGCAACGATCAAACCAATGACAATTGAACGAAAGAGCTTTAAAAGCATGATGCGTGTGTCGTTAAAAAAGGAACGGTTTGCAGCATAACATGAGTTATCCGGACATCACACGCAGCGGCGATGCCCGGAGTCGCAAATGGTTAACGCAGTAAAATGTAGAGGGTGTCGTTGCCACGGATAATTTGCAGGGCAATGACCGCCGGTTTACTCTCCAGCACCTTGCGCATTTCGGCAATAGACTGCACGCGAGTGCGGTTCACGCCCACGATCACGTCGTCCTGATGTAAACCTGCCTGCGCGGCTGGACTGCTTTTCTCAACGGCAGTGACAGAAATGCCTTTCGTGCCGTCTTTAAGCTGACCGTCGCTCAGCGTTGCGCCCTGTAGCGCCGGGGAGATCTGTTCTGCACTGGCGGAAGAGGAGGTGCTCTTGTCCAGTGTCACTTCCACGGTCAGCGGTTTGCCCTCGCGGATCAGGCCCAGCTTCACTTTAGCGCCAGGCTCCGTGGTGGCAATACGCGAACGTAATTCAGCGAAGCTGCTCAGCGGTTT
The DNA here is from genome assembly GCF_048284255.1 of Enterobacter cloacae complex sp.6700776. Lineage (NCBI taxonomy): Bacteria > Pseudomonadati > Pseudomonadota > Gammaproteobacteria > Enterobacterales > Enterobacteriaceae > Enterobacter > Enterobacter cloacae complex sp.6700776. Next base: position 41,933 of record NZ_JBLVYK010000007.1, read on the forward strand.
ATCGTTCAGGCTGACAATAACATCGCCGGATTTCACGCCCGCTTTCGCAGAGCCTGAGTTGGGCAGCACTTCGCTGACAAACGCCCCGCGCTGGACGTTGAGCTTAAAGGCTTTGGCGATATCGGCGCTCATCTCCATGCCTTTGATGCCCAGCAGCCCGCGCTTAACCTCGCCAAACTGAATCAGCTGTTGAGACAGGGTTTTCGCCATGTTACTCGGAATGGCAAAACCAATCCCGATGCTGCCGCCGCCTGGCGCGAGGATAGCGGTGTTGATGCCGATCAGCTCGCCGTTCAGATTAAGCAGCGCACCACCGGAGTTGCCCCGGTTGATGGAGGCGTCGGTCTGGATGAAGTTTTCCAGCCCTTCGAGATTCAGGCCGCTGCGCCCCAGGGCGGAGACAATCCCGGAGGTGGCGGTTTGGCCTAAGCCGAACGGGTTACCGACCGCGACGGCAAAATCACCGACGCGTAGCTTATCGGAATCTGCAATGGCGATCTGGGTCAGGTTGCTGGGGTTTTGCACCTGTAGCAGGGCGATATCACTCTGATCGTCACCGCCGATCAGTTTGGCGTCAAACTCCCGGCCATCGTTCAGCTGAACGCTGATTTTATCAGCCTGGCTGATCACGTGGTTATTGGTCAGGATATAGCCTTTGGCCGCGTCGATAATCACGCCCGAACCAAGGCCTTCAAACGGCTGAGCCTGCTGATCCGGCGCCTCTTCGCCAAAATATTTCTTCAGCTCTTCGGGAATACGCTGGCTTTGGCGTGCCGTCCCTTCCACCTGAACGCTGACTACCGCAGGCAGGACTTTTTCAAGCATCGGCGCAAGGCTGGGAATAGCTTCTTGTCCTGGCACCTGCGAAGGTAGTGCCGCACTGGCGGGGAAGGACGCCGAGAGAGATAACCCGACACTTAACGCTAAGGCGCTCAACAGCTGGTTTTTTTTCTTCATCGATGCTGACTCTCGTATCCTGGAATGAAAAAGAACGGCCCCAAAAACATCTTGATGTTATTGAATTTTCAACCGCTGAACAATGAGGTGTTTGACTAAATAATAGCTGGGGACGGGAAGAAAGGACGGGCGCATAAGGTGCGCCCGTAAAATTTATTCAGGTTGTGCGATTAATCGCGTTTTACGCCACCGCGCAGCAGGCCGGACGCGCCGTCTGAATAGTCGCGTGGCATCTGAACCGGTGCCTGATCGTTACCGGCTTCAGAGTCCGCCAGACGATTGCGGAAGGGGTTGCTCTCCGCGGTCATTTCCGGCAGCAGGCTGCTGGAGCTTTTCGCCATGTGCTGGTAGAGCTGGCGATAATCTGTCGCCATGTTGTCCAGCAGCTCAGCGCTACGGGCAAAGTGGCTGACCAGCTCTTCGCGGTATTCTTCCAGTTCGGCTTTGTTCTTTTCCAGTTCGTATTGCAGTGACTGCTGCTGACGCAATTTGCGGTTACCGAAACGCATGGCCACAGCACCAATGATGATGCCGACGACTAAACCGATTAGCGCATATTCCCAGGTCATGAACTTCTCCCGTTGTCTTGTTGTTCCGTAGGGTGTTGGCTCGGCTCCTGCCTGTGCCTGATTATGCCACTATAACCGCTATTTCCGCAGAAGTGGAATCCTGACGTATCATCGCGTAGTGTAGAACGGCCTTTTTTTCATCAGCCACGACCGCTGATGAGGTTTAACTAAAGGAATAACAATAACATCATGCAAAACCTGTCCCCATCATCGCGTTACCAACTCGCCCTGAGTGAGGGCACACACCAGCCGGATGATGTCCAGCGTGAAGCGGTAAACCGCCTGGACACGATTTACCAGGAGCTTCTGGCGAAACCCGCCGATGCGATGCAGAGCAGTGGGCTAAAGGCGGCATTCGGCCGTTTACTGGGCAAAAAAGAGCCCACGGTAAACGCACCGGTTCGTGGCTTATATATGTGGGGCGGCGTTGGGCGGGGTAAGACCTGGCTGATGGACATGTTCTACCAGAGCCTGCCCGGCACGCGTAAGCAGCGTCTGCACTTTCACCGTTTTATGCTCCGGGTCCATGAAGAACTGACGGCGCTCCAGGGCGAAACCGACCCGCTGGAAATCGTGGCGGACCGCTTCAAGGCGGAAACGGACGTTCTCTGCTTCGACGAATTCTTTGTTTCCGATATTACGGACGCGATGCTGCTGGGGGGGCTGATGAAAGCGCTGTTTGCGCGTGGGATCACCCTGGTGGCGACCTCAAATATCCCGCCGGATGAGCTTTATCGCAACGGTCTCCAGCGGGCGCGTTTCCTGCCAGCCATAGATGCCATTAAGCAGCACTGCGACATCATGAATGTCGACGCTGGCGTCGACTATCGTTTGCGCACGCTGACGCAGGCGCACCTGTGGCTTTCACCGCTGAACGCCGACACAGCCAGCGAGATGGATAAACTCTGGCTGGCGCTGGCAGGGGCGCCGCGGGATAACGCACCAGCGCTGGAGATTAATCATCGTCCGTTGCCGACGCTTGGCGTAGAGAACCAGACGCTGGCCGTCTCGTTTGCAACGCTCTGCGTGGACGCCCGCAGCCAGCATGACTACATTGCGCTTTCGCGACTGTTCCATACCGTTATGTTATGGGATGTGCCCGTCATGACCCCTCTCATGGAGAGCGAAGCGCGCCGCTTCATCGCGCTGGTGGATGAGTTTTATGAGCGCCACGTCAAGCTGGTAGTCAGTGCCGAGGTGCCTTTATATGAGATCTATCAGGGCGAGCGCCTGAAGTTTGAGTTCCAGCGCTGCCTGTCGCGCCTGCAAGAGATGCAGAGCGAAGAGTACCTCAAGCGTGAGCATATGCCATAAATGCTACCCTCTCCCCGTGGGAGAGGGGCTGTGGGTGAGGGCACCAGGCCTTAACAAACGCTACCCTCTCCCTGTGGGAGAGGGGCTGGGGGTGAGGGCACCAGACCGCACAATACGCAACCCCGAAAAACCCATCCCAAATCACATTTAAGGGTCGATCTTTGACCTCAACTTCTCTATAATCTTGCGACCCCACGTTACGAGAAGGTTTTTTTCCCGAAACTTTCTATGTGTCGGCATGTGCTATTCGAAGGGGTAGGTTTGCCGGACTTTGTCGTGTGAACCTCAACTGACTAAACGTTTGGGTGTTCACCAACGTGTAACTTATTATTTGGGTAAGCTTTTAATGAAAACTTTTACAGCTAAACCAGAAACCGTACAGCGCGACTGGTATGTTGTTGACGCGACCGGTAAAACTCTGGGCCGTCTGGCTACTGAACTGGCTCGTCGCCTGCGCGGTAAGCATAAAGCGGAATATACTCCGCACGTTGATACCGGTGATTACATCATCGTTCTGAACGCTGACAAAGTTGCTGTTACCGGCAACAAGCGTACTGACAAAATGTACTACCACCACACCGGCCACATCGGTGGTATCAAAGAAGCGACCTTTGAAGAGATGATTGCCCGCCGTCCTGAGCGTGTGATTGAAATCGCGGTTAAAGGCATGCTGCCAAAAGGCCCGCTGGGTCGTGCTATGTTCCGTAAACTGAAAGTTTACGCAGGCAACGAGCACAACCACGCGGCACAGCAACCGCAAGTTCTTGACATCTAATCGGGATTATAGGCAATGGCTGAAAATCAATACTACGGCACTGGTCGCCGCAAAAGTTCCGCAGCTCGCGTTTTCATTAAACCGGGCAGTGGTAAAATCGTAATTAACCAGCGTTCTCTGGAACAATACTTCGGTCGCGAAACTGCCCGCATGGTAGTTCGCCAGCCGCTGGAACTGGTTGATATGGTAGAAAAACTGGATCTGTACATCACCGTTAAAGGTGGTGGTATCTCCGGTCAGGCAGGTGCGATCCGTCACGGTATCACCCGCGCGCTGATGGAGTACGACGAATCCCTGCGTTCTGAACTGCGTAAAGCTGGCTTCGTTACTCGTGACGCTCGTCAGGTTGAACGTAAGAAAGTGGGTCTGCGTAAAGCACGTCGTCGTCCACAGTTCTCCAAACGTTAATCTATTCTGCTTACGCAGAACGATTGGCGAAAAACCCGCTTCGGCGGGTTTTTTTATGGATAATGCGCAGGTTATCCACAGTAACATTTCATATATCTTCTCTTTTTCCACATTTCCGGCATCCCCTCACCACAAAGCCATCAAAATCTGGTAAACTATCATCCAATTTTATGCCCAAATATCGGTGAATACTCGATTTTTGTTCGATTCTTGAACAATGTGTTTTCTCTGGGATGGGCGATACATCATCTGGCTGGCCCCGTTGGGCTGGTAGCAGTAAAAATTCTGAATATACCTGGAGGTTTTCATGGCTGTCGCTGCCAACAAACGTTCGGTAATGACGCTGTTTTCTGGTCCTACTGACATTTATAGCCATCAGGTTCGTATCGTGCTGGCCGAGAAGGGTGTCAGTTTTGAGATCGAGCATGTGGAAAAGGATAACCCGCCTCAGGATCTGATCGATCTCAACCCGAGCCAAAGCGTACCGACGCTGGTGGATCGCGAGCTGACCCTGTGGGAATCCCGTATCATTATGGAATACCTGGATGAGCGTTTCCCGCATCCGCCGCTCATGCCTGTTTACCCTGTTGCGCGTGGTGAAAGCCGCCTGTACATGCAGCGTATCGAGAAAGACTGGTACTCGCTGATGAACGTTATCGTTAACGGTTCCTCTTCAGAAGCGGATGCTGCGCGTAAACAGCTGCGTGAAGAGCTGCTGGCGATTGCGCCGGTATTTGGTCAAAAACCTTTCTTCCTGAGCGATGAGTTCAGCCTGGTAGATTGCTACCTGGCACCGCTGCTGTGGCGCCTGCCAACCCTGGGCGTAGAATTCAGCGGTCCTGGCGCGAAAGAGCTGAAAGGCTACATGACTCGCGTCTTCGAACGCGACTCTTTCCTGGCATCCTTAACTGAACCGGAGCGCGAAATGCGTCTCGGCCGAGGCTAATGACTGTGGAAATGTCACAACTTTCACCACGCCGTCCGTATCTGCTGCGCGCCTTCTATGAATGGCTGCTGGATAACCAGCTCACGCCGCACCTGGTTGTGGATGTGACGTTGCCGGGCGTGCAGGTTCCAATGGAATACGCACGCGACGGACAGATTGTACTGAATATTGCGCCACGTGCAGTGGGTAACCTGGAACTGGCGAACGACGAAGTGCGCTTTAATGCGCGTTTCGGCGGCGTGCCGCGTCAGGTTTCCGTTCCGCTGGCTGCGGTTCTGGCTATCTACGCCCGTGAAAACGGTGCAGGTACCATGTTCGAACCGGAAGCGGCTTATGATGAAGAGGTCGCCAGCCTGAACGATGATGGGACATCCGATGAACGTGAAAGCGACACGGTAATGTCTGTGATTGATGGCGATAAACCCGACCATCACGACGACAATGACCCTGATGACGATCCGCCTCCGCGCGGTGGTCGTCCGGCACTCCGTGTCGTCAAATAAACTTCATAAAGCACAATATTTTTCCGAACCTGCACAACTGTGCAGGTTTTTTTATTTTCTGCATAAAATTACTCTCTAAAAAACTTGTGTCTTTGCAAAAGATATAGGTCTATTAATTGGCATGGGATTAATCTTGTTGGGTTATTTTCTGTAGGACAGTTAAATTTATCTTCAATAATGTTTTATTTTAATTTGATTGTATCCGATATCACCCTGTGAAAATATATATGTGCGTTAACAAAAACGGATTTTCTTTTAAGGACAAATTATGAATATCACTTTTAAAAAATTATTTTCATCTGCTGCTATTTGTGCAGCCCTCGCCATGTCAAATGCACACGCGGCTAATGATGTGACGTTGAAAGTTATTGGTAATATCGTTCCTGGTTCCTGCGTACCCTCACTGCCAAACGGTGGAGTGGTAGATTATGGCACAATGCCAGCTTCTACCATCAATCCAACTGGCACGGCGAATACACTGGTTCAGTTGGGGGCTAAAAGTATTACTCTCACTATTACCTGTGACAGCGATACCAGCGTTGGGGTGACTTCTACGGATAACCGCCATGATACTCGTGTGGGCCTGGGGAGCGCCGCTTATATTGAAAATGGGTTTTTCGATAATGTAAATGCTAACGCTTCAGGAAACGCCTATGGCTTGGGTAAAACGAGTGCGGGTGTGAATATTGGCTCCTATGTCATTGCAGCAGATCCCGTTAATACAACAACAGATGGTGTTGTCGCTGATCTCATTGCAGCCACAGGTACCGATACATCAAATTATACCTGGGTAAAATCCAGTACGGGTGCTTTTGCACCAGTTAACAGTGGCACAGGCCAGACACGTGTCTTTACGGCTGCTGCATCGGGAACCACCACACCAAAAGCTTTTAAAGTTATGAATATGCCGTTACGCATTACAACTGCGCTTCAGGACAACACTGTATTGGGTACAGGCGATACTATCACGCTTGACGGTAATGCCACGCTGAGCCTTGTTTATCTTTGATATTCGTTATTGCTAAATGCTGTAGAAAATAAATCGGGAAATGAAAATAATGGAATTTAAAAAAGTACTCTCGGCAGCAACCGTCGCCGTAGCCTTCGGTTTATCCGCTTTTGCTGCCCAGGCCGCTAACGATGTTACGCTGAAAGTTGTCGGTACGATTAACCCGGCTGCATGTACGCCGACCCTGCCTGATGGCGGCGTTGTAGATTATGGAACGGTACTGAACCAAAATATTGCACCGACCGGTGCGACAAACAAGCTGGTACAATTGGGGCAGAAAAGCATCACGCTAAATATCAGTTGCGAAAGCAACATGAGCGTTGCTTTTACCTCCACCGATAACCGCCTGGACAGTCGCGTTAACCTGTCTTCAACCGCGTTTATCGCAGGTAGCGGTACGGATAAATCAGACTTCAGCAACACCGCTGGTGCCTTTGGTCTGGGTAAAACCACCGCTGGCGTGAGCATTGGTGCTTACACCGTTGCCATCAATACTGAAGCGGTCACAGCGGATGGCGCGAATGTTGACACCCTGGTAACAGGGAGCATCACTGAAGGTCAGCGTTCCTGGGAGAAAGTTGCGCCAGGCCTGGGTTACCTCTGCTCGCTTAATGGCTGCACGGGCTACCAAAAAGCGAATACCGTAGCAACAGCCGGTACCACGCAGCCAAAAGCCTTCAAACAGCTTAGCGTGCCGTTGCTGGTTACCTCTGCAGTGCAGGATAACTCGGTATTAGGTACGACTGACGTAATTACGCTGGACGGTAACGCAACCATTAGTCTGGTATATCTCTAATAATTTAACGCTTAATTAACGTGGCAATGGTTAGAGTATTTAAAAGCCATTGTCACGCTTTTTTTGCATTAAAATAGCTTTCTCTGCCGCAAGAATAATAAAAATAATGCCGGTATGATTTTTATTTATTTATGTGAGTGGAAAGTCATGAAGAAAATTCTATATCTTGCGTTGTTGGCTGTAGCGACAAAGTGTTGTGCCACCGGTATGGTTCCAGAAACATCGGTTTTATTAGTCGATGCACAAAAAGGCGAAGCCAGTATGAATGTTAAAAATACGGATTCGCAACCTGCATTGCTTTATACAAACATTGTAGATTTACCTGATAGCGATAAATCTATTCGTTTAATCGTTTCTCAACCTGTAGTCCGTGTCGACGCCGGGGAAACACAGCGAATGCGTTTTCTGCTGCAAACCAGCAAACCCATGAAGTATGAAGAACTTAAACGCGTCACGTTCGAAGGCATTCCTCCAAAGGAGAAAGGAGAAGATAAAGTTGCGTTGACTATCCGCCAGGATCTTCCTGTTGTAATTCATCCTGCGGGTCTACCTGAGGAGACGCAGCCATGGAAATTTTTGACATGGAACAAAAAGGGTGATGGCCTGGTTATCAACAATCCCAGCGATTACGTTGTTCGTATAACGGCATCCTTTAAAACATTACCCTCAGGAAAAGCGGGTGTGCTGGATAAGACCTACATCCTTCCTCACACCTCGATAAAAACAACATTACCAAATTTCTCTGATAATAAAGTTGAATTCTATCCGGCGAGTCGTTACGGCTATAAAGGGGATCGCTTTACTACAGATTTGAAGTAAGCCTCTATAAGGACAGCAAAGGATATGCAGCAAAAAACGTTACTCGCCTGTCTCATTGGCCTGGTCTGTTCTGGCCAGACGATGGCTCAGCAGATGGAGACTGCTGCCATTAATTTTGATCAGGAAACGCTTCGTTCACTGGGGATAAACCCGGACGTATCAAATTATTTCTCTCGCAAGACGAAGTATTTACCGGGTAGCGTTTCCGTCGCCCTGAAGGTGAATGGTGATAATAAAGGCAACGTTATTGCTCGTTTCGACAACAACGGCGATCTCTGTTTCGACAAACCTTTTATGGAGCAGGCAGGATTAAAAGTTCCCTCTGACTATGAGTCCGGCTGCTACGATTATACCGGTCATATCCCGAGCGCTATTGTGGAGGCTTCGCCTGCGCAAGAATCTCTAAGTCTGGTTGTACCGGCGGATCGGATAGCAAACAGCGAATCGGATATCGGAGCTTATACTTCCGGTGGCACTGCTGCGCTGTTGAATTATTCTCTTCTCTCCTCGCGCAATGAGTTTGGTGACGGGCACTCTGACTATTCACAGGCCATGCTGGACGGTGGGGTCAATTTCGACGACTGGATCTTACGTACTCAGCAACTGCTGAGCCGGAGCGACGGAGAATTCGAGAGTAATAACTCGTCGACCTATTTGCAGCATACTTTTGTCCCCCTGAAAAGTACCCTGAGGGCGGGCGAGGTCAATATCAATAACTCCCTTCTTCAGGGAACGGGAATCTATGGTATCGAGCTTTCACCGGAGAGCGCCTTACAACAGGGCGGTAGCGGAGTGAGCGTGTCCGGTATCGCCAATACGCCTCAGGCCCGTATTGAAGTGCGTCAGCAAAATGTTCTGGTGTACAGCACACTGGTGCCGGTCGGGCCGTTTAATCTCACCGATGTGCCGGTACGTAACGGCGTTAGCGATCTGAACGTGACGGTAGTGGAAACCGATGGCAGCCAGCACAGCTATGTGGTGCCCGCAGCGCTGTATAACCAGAGCGCAGGGGCGCCTTCAGGATATCACTTCGCGCTGGGACGAGTGAGCGATAGCTATAGTGAAACGCCATGGGTAGCCAGCCTTTCTGGAGGCTGGAAACTAAGCGAACGGGTGAATGTCAACGCAGGCTCAATCGTAGGCGAAGATTACCAGGCTGTCGCCACCAGCCTTGATACAGTGCCGCTACCAGCCTGGCTTGTTTCACTCCAGGCGAACCAGTCCAACGATTCGAAAGATTCACTGAAAGGGCAGAGGTACACGCTATCGGCAACATGGAGTTCTGACCCCGCATTTGGCATGGGGGCTAACGCCTCTGTTACGCATAAATCGCAAGACTATCGCGAACTTTTTGAAGCACTGGATGATGATTTCGACAGCGGTAATAAAAATGAGTATTCCGCCGGGCTGACCTGGAGTGTGCCCTACTTAGGCACGCTTAGCACCAGCTACTACCAAACGCAGGGTTATGATAAGTCAGATGATTCCCGCTTCATCTCTGCGGGTTGGAACAAGTCATTCAAGTACGCCACGATTTCCATGAACTGGCAACATCAGTTGAGTGCAGATGAGGAGAATGAGGATGATGGCGATCTGTTCTACGTCAACCTCAGTATTCCTTTTGGTGCCAGCAATAGCGTAAGCCTGTACAGCCGTCATGATGACCATAAAACGCGGTATGGCGCCTCTGCGCTTGGCGTTGTAAGTGATACCACATCCTGGTCGCTGGGAGCTGAACACGATCAGGCCACGAATCGCGATAATGTAAACGGTGGGATAAGCAGCAACCTTCACTATACGCAGCTTGGCCTGAGCGCCAGTTCGGATAACGAGAATAGCCGCAGCTATTCAGGATCGCTACAGGGGGGCATCGCGGTTCATGGACAAGGCGTTACGTTCTCTCCATGGGCGATCCGCGACACGTTCGCGATCGCTGCTCTGGATAAACCCGTCTCCGGTGTGAGGATTGACACGCCCCAGGGGCCGGTATGGACCGACTTCCGTGGTCAGGCAGTGGTACCGTCAGTGGGAGCCTGGCGCCCAGCGCGGGTAGAAGTGGATACGGAAACATTGCCGAAAAATATGGATATCGGGAATGGAACCCGTGTCGTCACGCTTGGCAAAGGAGCGGTAGGGCATCTTGATTTTACTGCGTTAACCCAGCGACGTGCACTGGTGAACGTTACCCTGGCAAACGGTAAAAAGCTGCCGAAAGGGATCGCCCTTGAGGATTCGCACGGAAATTATCTTACGACCTCAGTGGATGACGGCGTGGTCTTTTTTAACGATGTTGAACCTGCTCAACAGGTGGTGGCAAAACTGGATAACGGCACCTGTGCATTTGGTCTGAAGCTTCCGAAAGAGGCAAATACCGATACATTCTATGAAACTGTCAATGAGGTGTGTAAATGAAGGCGCTTATTTTAGCCGTGTGCGCAATGGCGTTTTCTCTGCATGCTATGGCTGACTGCCAGTTAGTATCAAGCCAGCAAAAACTCAGCTATGGCCGTATGAGTGCCGCAGAGCGCCAGGCGGAAGGGAACACGTTGATTGAGATGCCGGAGAAACAGATTGTCCTGAACGTGATATGCGATGAACCGTCGCGTATTCGTCTCTTTCTGGGCAGTAACGTACCGAAAGGGCATGAATTTGGTTTTGGTGATAACGGCGTCATGCGCGTTACTGCCGCGCAGGCAACGGTGGACGATCGTACAGTCAATCTGGCGGCTATCCATGCCGGCGACCCGTGGGTTACCAATGGCGGCGTGAGAGAGATCGCGCCAGCGCTTAACGAAGGGATTGCGTTTATCAACGGTCAGGAGCTGCGGGGAAAAACGGCGTCTGTCACGCTTACCATCAAACCGCGCTTCAAAAGTAACCATATTACGGACAGAGAAGTGTGGCGCGGAAATTTACGCGTAAGGATGGATGTACAATGAAAAAGCGTATAGCGCTATTACTCTGCGGAATGTCTGCCGCTTCAGCGGTATGGGCAACTGATACGGTCAATATTGATGTGGATGTCACCGTTGACGCTGCCGCCTGTACACCGGCGTTGAGCAATGGCGGTGTGGCAGATTTCGGCACGCGCTATGCGGGGTCGCTCTCCTCCAGCGCATTCACACAGCTTGGTACTCGCGATCTTACACTATCGGTGACGTGTGAATCTTCTACGGGAGTTGCGATTACCGCGCGTGATACCCGCGCCAGTTCCGTGGTCGTTGGCAAAGATAAATCCGGGCAAGAAGGGGTAAAATTCCAGATAAATAACGGTGCCTATGTGCGTGATACGACCCGCCTGTTTGGTTTAGGATTGACCAGCGAGCAGAAGCCGATTGGCAGTTATGGGGTACAAATTAACGCGGCAGGCGTGACGGCAGCCGACGAAAGTGCCGCTGTTCAGGTGGAGATCGCCGGGGCCGCGACCAAAAATGGTCCATGGACGCGCACGACGCTATTGCCCTTGCCGACCCAGCAGGACTTTTTCTATACGTTTGTGCAAAAAGGCACGGATATTCCGCAGCCGATCTCATCGGCGGTTGTTCCGCTACAGGTGAGCGCCGCTGTCGCCAACGGGCTTGGCAGCGGGCAAGAGATCAAGCTGGACGGCGAGGCGGTGATTACGCTGGTCTATTTATAATCTCTTTTCTGTAAAAGAATATCGAAAATAGACGCGCCAGTTCACCACTGGCGCCGCGCTTACCAGGTCTGCAAAGAGGCTGCGATTTGTAGACCTGATAAAGCGTAAACAGGCTGATACGTCTCCGGATGAGATTTCCTGAAGCGATAATTACCGTTTAAAGGTCACCGCTTCCGGCTGCGTCAGATGCAGCGTTGTCTGGCTGGGTACCGTCTCGGCGATAACCCGCCCGTGACGAACCGAATAACGCGCTGGCGTCTGGCGACGAACCGCATCAAAGCCATTTTCGGCCGGTAAAACAACCAGGTTCGCAGAATTACCCACCTTCACGCCGTAGTCCTGCAGGTTGAGCGTTTTCGCGCTGTGGGTGGTGATCAGATTCAGCCCGTCGTTAATCTGCCCGTACCCCATCAGCTGGCAGACGTGTAAACCCATATGCAGCACCTGCAACATATTGGCGGTGCCCAGGGGATACCACGGATCGAAAACGTCATCATGCCCAAAGCAGACGTTGATCCCCGCCTCCAGCATCTCTTTCACGCGCGTTACGCCGCGGCGCTTAGGATAGGTGTCGAAACGGCCCTGAAGGTGGATGTTCACCAGCGGATTGGCGACGAAGTTGATGCCCGACATTTTCAGTAAACGAAACAGGCGGGACGCGTAGGCACCATTATAGGAGTGCATCGCTGTGGTATGGCTGGCGGTAACGCGCGCGCCCATCCCATCACGGTGCGCCAGCGCGGCGACGGTTTCCACGAAGCGCGACTGTTCATCATCGATTTCGTCGCAGTGTACGTCGATCAGCCTGTCGTACTTCTGCGCCAGTGCGAAGGTTTTGTGCAACGACTCCACACCATACTCGCGGGTAAATTCAAAGTGCGGAATTGCGCCAATAACGTCCGCCCCCATACGCACCGCCTCTTCCAGCAACGCTTCACCGTTGGGATAAGAAAGAATGCCCTCCTGGGGGAACGCCACGATTTGCAGATCGACCCACGGGGCGACCTCCTGCTTCACTTCCAGCATCGCTTTCAGCGCCGTCAGCGTGGGATCGGAGACGTCAACGTGAGTACGCACATGCTGAATGCCGTTGGCCATCTGCCACTTCAGCGTCTGCATTGCGCGGGTCTTAACATCTTCGTGGGTGAGCAGCGCCTTACGTTCAGCCCAGCGCTCAATCCCCTCGAATAAGGTACCAGACTGGTTCCAGCTCGGTTCACCAGCCGTTTGAGTGGTATCCAGATGGATATGCGGCTCAACGAAAGGGGGAATGACCAGCCCGCCTTCAGCATCAAGCACCTGGCCCGCAGGTGACGATGCCGCGTCCTGCGGTTCAATACGGCTAAAGCGCCCGTTTTCAATTGCGATCTGCCATAACCCCTCTTGCCCCTGTAAACGGGCCTGACGAATGGTGAGGGTATTATTCTGCATGGGGAGCCTCCGGGGCGGTAGCAAAGGTACGTCTGACTAAGGGGGTTAACAGAAGGTAGCTGAATACGCCGCCGAGGACCGCATTCACCGGCACTATACCGGGAATAATATTCCCGGCAGCCACGCCGAGCGCGACCGAAAGAATGGCTACCCAGTTGACCGGCACAAAGGTAGCGCTATGGAAGCTGGCGTAGCGGCGGCGGTTGATCAGATAGTCGGCGATAATCACCCCACCGACGGGAGGGATCGCCGCCGACAGAAAGGTGAGCCAGCCGACAAAGTTATTGTACAGCCACAGCGCGCAGAGCGTGCCGATAATACCGTTAACCACCGACAGCGTGCGGCTGGAAAGGCCGGTCACGTTGGCAAAGCCCAGACCCGACGCATAGAGCGCGTTGTCGTTGGTTGTCCAGATGTTCAGGCCGAGAACGATAATGGCGGGCAGCAGTAGCCCCTGAGCGATCATCACGTCCGAGATATCCGCCTGTCCAACTGCCGCGGCGCCTGCCGCACCGAAGATAAACATCAGCGAGTTGCCAAGGAAAAACGCCACCATTGCCACCACCACGGCGCCTTTCGCGTTACGCCCAAAGCGGACGAAGTCGGCGGTCAGCGTTCCGGCGCTGATGAAGGAGCCGACGACCAGCGCCAGCGCGCCTGAAAAACTGAGCGGGGTCTGCGGCACGATCGCTTTTAAATGATCCAGCCCGCCCACGCCGTCCACCGCCAGCCAGACGGAGTAGCTGCCGAGGATAACTATCGCGGGAACGGCGATGATCGACAGAATCGTCAGCGCTGAGATACCAAAGAAGATGGTCATGGTCATCAACAGACCGGATACCGCGATCAGGATATTGACGTCGATGCCCGTGGCTTTACTCACCGGGATGGCAAACATCGCTACGCCGACGCCAAACCATCCTACCTGCGTACCGCCTAAAAGCATGGAGGGAAGCCAGGAACCTTTTATACCGAACGAGTAACGCGCAAGAAGATGGGTTGAGAGGCCGGTTTTTGCGCCAATGTAGCCAAGAAAAGCAGTGTAAATACCGAGGAGGAGATTGCCGAAGAGAACTGCGAGGAAGAAATCATTATAGGAAAGACCGGTACCGAGCGTACCTCCGGTCCACATACTGGCGGAAAAAAAGGTTAACCCTAACATCACAAAAGTGAGTGGAATCACGCCTTTCCGCGCCGCCAGAGGGACGGGGCCCTGGCTATAATTGTTATCTTGCGACACAACGCCTCCTTGAATTTTGGCCAAAAAATCCGCCGCATAATATACAGTTTTTTCATGAAAGCAAACGTTTACGTCAGGATTTACGCTGCTTTTTTGCTTAAAAAGGTATCATTAACTTAAGGGCAGGCTACTGAAAACAGGCTCCCCAGCGTTCCGCTTTATGCTTCTGCCGGGGAGTCAGAGGGGCTTACACTTCCAGGAAGTTCATGATCCCGTCAGCCGCTTTACGGCCTTCGGCAATCGCCGTCACCACCAGGTCAGAGCCGCGAACGATGTCGCCACCGGCGAAGATTTTCGGGTTGCTGGTCTGGAACGCGTTGTCGCTGCCTTCCGGCGCAATTATGCGGCCCTGAGAGTCCAGCTCTACGCTGTGCTTCGCCAGCCACTCCATGCTGTGAGGACGGAAACCAAACGCCATCACCACGGCGTCAGCCGGGATCACGTGTTCAGAACCGGCCACGATCTCCGCGCGACGACGGCCTTTCGCATCCGGCGCGCCCATCTCCGTGCGCGCCATCTTCACGCCGCTCACTCTACCGTTGGCATTCACCTCAATACCCAGAGGCTGGATGTTGAACTGGAACTCCACGCCCTCTTCACGCGCGTTTTTCACTTCGCGCTTAGAGCCCGGCATGTTCTCTTCGTCACGACGGTAAGCACAGATGACGTGCGCCGCGTTCTGACGAATGGAGGTACGCACGCAGTCCATCGCGGTATCACCGCCGCCCAGCACCACCACGCGTTTGCCTTCCATGCTGACGAACGGCTCATCGGCGGTCTCACCGTAGCCCATGATCTGCCTGGTGTTGGCAATCAGGAACGGCAGCGCGTCGTACACGCCCGGCGCATCTTCGTTCTCCAGACCACCGCGCATGGACTGATAAGTACCCACGCCCAGGAACACGGCGTCGTAATCCTTCAGCAGGTCGTCGAGCTGCACGTCACGGCCCACTTCCACGTTCAGTTTGAACTCAATGCCCATGCCGGTGAAGATTTCGCGGCGGCGGGTCATCACCTCTTTCTCCAGCTTGAAGGCCGGGATACCGAAGGTCAGCAGGCCGCCAATCTCCGGGTGGCGATCAAAGACCACCGCTTTCACGCCGTTACGGGTCAGCACGTCCGCACAGGCAAGGCCTGCCGGGCCCGCGCCAATAATCGCCACGCGCTTGTCGGTTTGACGCACGCCGGTCATATCCGGACGCCAGCCCATTTCGAACGCTTTATCGTTGATATAACGTTCGATGTTGCCGATGGTCACCGCGCCAAACTCGTCGTTCAGCGTACAGGAGCCTTCACACAGACGATCCTGAGGGCACACGCGGCCGCACACTTCCGGCAGGGTGTTGGTCTGATGAGACAGCTCGGCGGCTTCAAAAATACGCCCTTCGTTGGCCAGCTTCAGCCAGTTCGGGATGTAGTTATGGACCGGACACTTCCATTCGCAGTAAGGGTTACCGCAGGACAGGCAGCGGTCTGCCTGTGCTTTGGCCTGGCCTTCTGAAAACGGCTCGTAGATTTCAACAAATTCAATTTTACGGATCTTCAGCGGTTTCTTTGGCGGATCAACACGCTGAAGGTCGATAAACTGGTAAACGTTCTGGCTCATCTGAATTCCTTACTGCGCCTGCACGCGCAGCTCTGCTGCGCTACGACTACGGTGACCCAACAGGGCTTTAACATCGCTGGACTTCGGCTTAACCAGCGCGAATTTCGCAGAGAACGCCGGCCAGTTGGCCAGGATCTCTTCGCCGCGCGAAGAACCGGTATGCTGCACGTGTTCGGTAATTAAGCCGCGCAGGTGTTCTTCGTGGATGGCCAGCGTATCAACGTCCAGCACTTCCACCAGTTCCGGGTTCACGCGTTTGCGGAACTCACCGTCTTCATCCAGGACGTAGGCAAAACCGCCCGTCATGCCCGCGCCAAAGTTCACGCCGGTTTTACCCAGGACGCACACAATTCCGCCCGTCATGTATTCACAGCCGTTATCGCCGATGCCTTCCACCACGGTGATGGCACCGGAGTTACGCACCGCAAAACGCTCGCCCGCACGGCCCGCGGCAAACAGACGACCGCCGGTTGCACCGTACAGACAGGTATTGCCGATGATGCTTGCTTCATGGCTGCGGAAGGCTGAACCAACCGGAGGACGCACCGCCAGCAGACCGCCCGCCATGCCTTTTCCGACGTAGTCGTTGGCATCACCGGTCAGGTATAACTCAACGCCGCCCGCGTTCCACACACCGAAGCTCTGACCCGCGGTACCGCTGAAGTGCGCGGTAATCGGATCCGACGCCAGGCCCTGGTCACCGTGCGTTTGCGCGATGTAACCGGAGAGGGACGCACCCACGGAACGATCGGTGTTGCGGATATCAAACCAGAACGTTTTGCTCTGCTTCTCATCCACGTACGGCTTCGCCTGTTGCAGCAGCTGCGCGTTCAGCACGCCGTTGTCGAACGGCGGGTTGTTCTCGGTGCAGTAAACCGCTTTGCCAGGATGCGGCTGAGCGGTTTCCAGCAGCTTAGACAGCTCCAGCTTCTGCTGCTTGGCCGTGAAGCCCTCAAGCTCTTTCAGCAGGTCGGTACGGCCAATCAGATCCACCAGACGCTTCACGCCCAGCTGCGCCATCAGCTCGCGGGTTTCACGGGCGATGAAGTCAAAGTAGTTAGTCACTTTGAACGGGAGGCCGTGATAGTGATTCTTACGCAGCTTTTCGTCCTGGGTAGCAACGCCCGTTGCGCAATTATTCAGGTGGCAAATACGCAGGTATTTACAGCCGAGCGCAACCATCGGGCCGGTACCGAAGCCGAAGCTTTCCGCACCCAGAATCGCCGCTTTGATGATGTCGAGGCCGGTTTTCAGCCCGCCGTCTACCTGCAAACGGATCTTGTGACGCAGGCCGTTGGCGACCAGCGCCTGCTGGGTTTCCACCAAACCAAGCTCCCACGGACAACCCGCGTATTTTACGGAGGAGAGCGGGCTTGCGCCGGTGCCGCCGTCGTAGCCGGCGATGGTGATCAGATCCGCATAGGCTTTCGCCACGCCGGTGGCGATGGTGCCAACGCCCGGCTCGGAAACCAGCTTCACGGAGATCATCGCTTTCGGGTTGACCTGTTTCAGGTCGAAAATCAGCTGCGCCAGATCCTCGATAGAGTAAATATCGTGGTGTGGCGGCGGGGAGATCAGCGTCACGCCCGGCACCGAGTAGCGAAGCTTAGCGATGTACGGGGTGACTTTATCACCCGGCAGCTGACCGCCTTCACCCGGTTTTGCCCCCTGCGCGACCTTAATCTGGATCACGTCGGCGTTAACCAGGTATGCAGGCGTTACGCCGAAACGGCCGGACGCTACCTGCTTGATACGGGACACTTTATTGGTGCCGTAACGGGCAGGATCTTCACCGCCTTCGCCGGAGTTGGAGTTGCCGCCGATGCTGTTCATGGCTTCCGCCAGCGCTTCGTGGGCTTCCGGGCTCAGCGCGCCGATGGACATCGCCGCGGTATCGAAACGTTTGAACAGCTCAGATGCGGGTTCAACCTCGTCAATGCTGACCGCTTCCTCACCCGGATTGAGGGCAATGAGATCGCGCAGCGTCGCCGCCGGACGGTTGTTCACCAGATCAGCATACTGCTGATAATCGCTGTACTCGCCGCTTTGCACCGCCTGTTGCAGTGTGCGCACCACGTCCGGGTTATAAGCGTGATACTCACCCCCGTGAACGTATTTCAGCAGACCGCCCTGTTCCAGCGGCTTACGTGCCAGCCAGGCGCGTTTCGACAGGTTCACCAGATCCTGCTGGAAGTCAGCAAAGCCTGCGCCACCAATACGGCTGATCACGCCCTGGAAGCAGAGGTTGGCAACGTCGTCATGCAGACCGACCGCTTCAAACAGCTTCGAGCAGCGGTATGAGGCGATGGTCGAGATGCCCATTTTGGACATGATCTTGTACAGACCTTTGTTGATGCCGTTACGGTAGTTCAGCATCACAGCACGGTAGTCTTTATCGATCGCGCGGGTATCCACCAGGCGGGCCAGTGTTTCGTAGGCCAGATACGGGTAGATCGCCGTGGCGCCAAAGCCTAACAGCACCGCAAAGTGGTGCGGGTCGCGCGCGCTCGCAGTTTCAACGATGATGTTGGCATCGCAGCGCAGGCTCTTGTCCACCAGACGCGTCTGGATAGCCCCCACCGCCATGGGTGCAGGTACCGGCAGACGGTTTTTCGCGATGTTGCGGTCAGACAGCACCAGCAGAACGGTGCCGTTACGCACCATCTGCTCGGCTTTGTCGCACAGCGCGTTCACCGTCTCTTCGAGGCTCGTTTCGGTCACGTCGAAGGTGATATCGAGCGTGTCGGCGCGATAGTGCTCCTCGGTCATGGTGGTGAGCTGTTTGAAATCGGAGTACAGCAGGATCGGTGATTTAAAGGTCAGACGGTGCGCCTGGCCTTCGGCTTCACAGAATACGTTCATCTCACGGCCGATGCTGGTGGCCAGCGACATGACGTGGGCTTCGCGCAGCGGATCGATTGGCGGGTTGGTGACTTGCGCAAACTGCTGACGGAAATAGTCGTAAATAATGCGTGGCTGGCTGGAGAGCACAGCAAACGGGGTATCGTCACCCATTGAGCCGACCGCTTCCTGGCCGTTTTCGCCGAGCACGCGAATAACCGAGTCCAGCTCTTCCGCGCTGTAGTTAAACTGCTTCTGGAAGCTCGCGAGGGTGTCATCGTCCAGCTCGCGGCTACCCACTTCTTCGTCCGACAGATCTTCAAACGGCACCAGACGACGCACGTTTTTCTCCATCCACTCTTTGTACGGATGGCGGCTCTTCAGATCGTTGTCGGTTTCAGCAGAGTGCAGAATTCGCCCACCGCGGGTGTCAATCACCATCAGCTCGCCCGGTCCGACGCGGCCTTTCTCGACCACTTCGTCTGGCTGGTAATCCCAGATACCCACTTCAGAGGCACAGGTGATGAGCTTGTCTTTGGTAATGACATAGCGCGCCGGACGCAGACCGTTACGGTCCAGGTTACAGGCGGCAAAACGTCCGTCGGACATAACGATGCCTGCCGGGCCATCCCACGGCTCCATGTGCATGGAGTTAAAGTCAAAGAACGCGCGCAGCTCAGGGTCCATATCCGGGTTGTTCTGCCAGGCCGGCGGTACAAGCAGACGCATGGCGCGTACGATATCCATACCGCCCGCCAGCAGCAGTTCCAGCATGTTATCCATTGAGCTGGAGTCCGAGCCGGTTTCGTTCACGAACGGCGCGGCATCGTGCAGGTCCGGGATCAGTGGGGTCTGGAACTTATAGGTACGGGCGCGGGCCCACTGGCGGTTACCGGTGATGGTGTTGATCTCACCGTTGTGCGCCAGGTAGCGGAACGGCTGAGCCAGCGGCCAGCGTGGAACGGTATTGGTGGAGAAGCGCTGGTGGAACAGGCAAATGGCCGATTCCAGACGCAGATCCGCCAGGTCCAGGTAGAAGCGCGGCAGGTCAGCCGGCATGCACAGACCTTTATAGATGTTCACCAGGTTAGAGAGGCTACAGACGTAGAACTCTTTATCGTCCTGAAGACGTTTTTCAATGCGGCGGCGGGCAATAAACAGACGGCGTTCCATATCACGCGGACGCCAGCCCGCAGGCGCGTTGACGAAAATCTGTTCAATACGAGGCAGCGAGGAGAGGGCGATTTCACCGAGCACCCCTTCGTTGGTTGGCACATCGCGCCAGCCGACAATCGACAGGGTTTCACGCTGAAGTTCTTCTTCAACGATGCGGCGTGACGCGGCAGCTTTTTCAGGATCCTGATTCAGGAACAGCATACCGACAGCGTAGTTTTTAGCTAAACGCCAGCCGCGCTCTTCCGCCACGATGCGGAAGAAACGATCCGGTTTTTGCAGCAGCAGACCGCAACCGTCGCCGGTTTTACCATCGGCAAGGATGGCGCCACGGTGCTGCATACGGGCCAGTGCGTGAATAGCAGTACGCACTACCTTGTGGCTAGGTTCGCCTTCTATGTGGGCGATCAGGCCGAAACCACAGTTATCCTTCTCAAGGGATTTATCGTACAACATATCAGTGAACCTCCCCAGGCTCGTCGGGCTTCCCACTGAACTTTACCGTGGCGCACAGGCGCAGAAAGAGCATGGCGACGGGGTTAGCGTTTCATACGCGGACCTCGCATTCGCCCTCTTTTTCATCCTTTCGCGCAGGTAAACAAGTTTGAGGACTTGCTTCAGAGGGAATCTCAATTACTGCATAAATATGATGAGCAGGCCGCTCATCCAGAAAGCTTCCAGCGGATTTCCAACTTATCGGGAATTGGTACACAGGTCAAATGGCAATCTTATTTATACAAAAATGTGCTAAAGAGTGGTCATATTGTTGTTTTTATTGATGATTTCACTATTTTTACAACCACTTAAAGCGCCGGGAAGGTGCAGGGGAGTGTGATCTGACTCACTATATGAAAGCGGTATTATCAATGCAGCGTGCTGAAATGCAGATTTATAGCAGAATAATAATCTGGGGTGGCATTCAAACCCGCATAAAATCACTGTTTTTCAGACCTGGCGCTATAAATGAAAAAAACCATCAGAACATAAGGAAAAGTAATTACGTGCAGGGTGAATGAAATCTCGGTAATCGTGATTATTTATTCAAATAGATAAAGGCCGTCCAGGGCGATTGATCCAGGTCATCGCCGACAGAGGCTAAAAATGGCAGGCTTGTCCCCTTTCTTCGGGACGGTCTATCAGATTATGCAGTTACAGAAATTAGTCAATATGTTTGGTGGGGATCTTTTGCAGCGCTACGGACAAAAGGTTCACAAACTGACGCTGCACGGCGGCTTTAGCTGTCCGAACCGCGATGGCACCATCGGGCGTGGTGGCTGCACC
The DNA here is from genome assembly GCF_048284255.1 of Enterobacter cloacae complex sp.6700776. Lineage (NCBI taxonomy): Bacteria > Pseudomonadati > Pseudomonadota > Gammaproteobacteria > Enterobacterales > Enterobacteriaceae > Enterobacter > Enterobacter cloacae complex sp.6700776. The sequence continues at coordinate 63,241 of NZ_JBLVYK010000007.1, forward strand.
TTCTGTAACGTGGCCTCGTTTGCTGATGAAGCTCAACAGCATAAATCTATCGCTGAACAGCTCGCCCATCAGGCGAGTCTGGTGAACCGCGCGAAGCAATATCTGGCCTATTTCCAGGCCTACACCAGCACGTGGGCGGAGGTGCAGGTGCTGCGCGCTATGTATCAACAGGCGGTTGCTCAAGCGAACATTGTCGGGCTGTGCGTGGGGACGCGTCCGGACTGCGTGCCGGACGCCGTGCTGGATTTACTTAGCGAGTACAAAGAGAAGGGCTACGAGATCTGGCTGGAGCTGGGCTTGCAGACCGCGCACGACAAAACCCTGCACCGTATCAATCGCGGGCATGATTTTGCCTGCTACCAGCGCACCACGCGTCTCGCCCGCGAGCGTGGATTAAAAGTCTGCTCGCATCTGATTGTCGGCTTGCCGGGAGAAGGGCAGCAGCATGGCCTTGAAACGCTGGAAAAAGTCGTCGAGACCGGCGTGGACGGCATTAAGCTGCACCCGCTGCATATCGTTACGGGAAGCATTATGGCGAAAGCCTGGGAAGCGGGGCGGTTAAGTGGCATCGAACTCGACGACTATACGGTGACGGCGGGGGAGATGATTCGCCACACGCCGCCGGAGATTGTTTACCACCGCATCTCGGCAAGCGCCCGCCGCCCAACGCTTCTGGCACCGCTCTGGTGTGAGAACCGCTGGACGGGGATGCTGGAAATCGACCGCTATCTACAGGAGAACGGCGTACAGGGGTCGGCGCTTGGCCGCCCGTGGGTTCCACCGCTACCGGCGGCGGCCGCCTAACAGACTTCCCAGCATGCCGCGCACTATCTGGTTGGTAATCTGACGCGTCGCGCTTTTTGCCATGGTCTGCACCACGCCATCGCGTTTGCCGCCGCGCGGCCCGGTGCTGCCGAACAGAATATCTTTCAGCCCGCCGAGAATACCGTCGTCCACGGCTACAGATTGCCCTTTGGCGGCAGGCGCATCCTGCGATTCGGCAGTCGCCTGCACCCCTTTTTGCAGCATCTCGAACGCGGATTCGCGATCCACCTCGTCTTCATACTTCCCGTACACCGGGGAGTGGTTGATCAGGCCGTTGCGTTCATCGTCCGTTACTGGCCCCATGCGCGAGCAGGGCGCAATCACCATCGCGCGCTCGACAACTGTCGGGCTGCCTTTTGCATCGAGGAACGAAATCAGCGCTTCACCGGTGCCCAGCGCCTGAATGGCGGTTTCGGTATCAAAGGCCGGATTGGCACGCATGGTTTGCGCCGCGGCTTTCACCGCTTTCTGATCTTTTGGCGTAAAGGCGCGCAGGGCGTGCTGCACGCGGTTACCCAGTTGCCCCAGTACGTTGTCCGGAATATCCGACGGGTTTTGCGACACAAACCAGACCCCGACGCCTTTGGAGCGGATCAGGCGGATAACCTGTTCAATTTTATCCAGCAGCACCTGCGGCGCGTCGTTAAACAACAGGTGCGCTTCGTCAAAGAAGAACACCAGTTTGGGTTTTTCCAGATCGCCTGCTTCCGGCAGTTGTTCGTAGAGTTCAGAGAGCATCCACAGCAGGCTGGCGGCGTAGAGCTTCGGCATCTGGTAGAGCTTCTCTGCGCTCAGAATGTTGATGATGCCTTTGCCGCTGCTGTCGGTGCGCATCCAGTCTTTGATATCCAGCATTGGCTCGCCGAAGAAATGCTCGGCGCCCTGTTGCTCCAGCGTCAGGAGCCCGCGCTGAATGGCGCCCACCGAGGCGCTGCTGATATTGCCGTACTGGTTCTGGAAGGATTTGGCGTTATCGCCAATGTACTGGGTGATGGCGCGCAGATCTTTGAAGTTGAGCAGCAGTAAGCCCTGATCGTCGGCGATACGGAAGATAATGTTCAGCACCCCGGACTGCACGTCGTTAAGATTAAGCAGACGGGCCAGCAGCAAAGGGCCGAGGTCGGAGACGGTGGCGCGCACCGGATGCCCTTTTTCGCCGAAGATATCCCAGACCACCACTGGATTACCGTGCGGCGTCCAGTCCGTGATGCCGATATTTTTCAGGCGCTCGAGCAGTTTTTCTGACGCCGTGCCTTCCTGAGCCACCCCGGTTAAATCGCCCTTCACGTCAGCCATAAAAACCGGCACGCCAGCCTCGGACAACGACTCAGCCAGCTTTTGCAGGGTGACGGTTTTTCCCGTCCCGGTCGCGCCGGTGATCAGGCCATGACGGTTCGCCATCGCGGGCAGTAAAAACAGCTCTTTTTCCAGCGTCCTGGCGATTAACAATGGTGTACTCATGATGCACGTCCTCTCGTAGTCCTGGGTGGAGTATAGGCAACCTGACGGCAAAATGTCTGCGTAAATTCCTCACTTTGCGGCGCGTTATCCAGTGCGGACTATGCTTTTGCATACGGTAAACAAAATTTTGGGAAACTATGTCCAGATTCTTTTTTAACGACCGCAAACAGCTTGTCAACGATGCCATTGAAGGCATACTTCTCTCCGCGCCGCACGGTAATCTCGTCAAACTGGATATCGATCCGGCCATCCGCGTGGTGGCACGCGGCGACTGGGATAAAAGCCGCGTGGCGGTGATCTCCGGTGGCGGCTCCGGCCATGAACCGGCACATGCCGGGTTCGTCGGTAAAGGCATGCTTACCGCAGCGGTGTGTGGCGATTTGTTCGCCTCCCCAAGCGTGGATGCGGTCCTCAATGCCATTGTGGCGGTGACGGGCGATCGTGGCTGCCTGCTGATTGTGAAAAACTACACCGGCGACCGGCTTAACTTTGGCCTGGCGGCGGAAAAAGCCAAACGCTACGGCCTGAAGGTGGAGATGGTTATCGTCGCGGATGATATTGCCCTGCCGGATAACAAGCAGCCGCGTGGTATCGCGGGAACGGCGCTGGTGCATAAGATTGCGGGATATGCGGCAGAGCAGGGGAAATCGCTAAACGACGTGCGGGATATAGCGCAACAGGCCTGCGATAACCTCTGGAGCCTGGGCGTGGCGATGCAAACGTGCAACCTGCCGGGCAGCGATGATGAAGAGGGGCGCATAAAACAAGGCCATGTCGAGCTGGGTTTGGGCATTCACGGCGAGCCGGGGGCATCGGTGGTGGATACGCAAAACAGCAAAGCCATTATCGACACGCTGGTGACGCCGTTACGCACGCAGGCGGGGGACGGGCGCTTTGCGGTGCTGATCAACAACCTCGGCGGCGTGTCAGCGCTGGAGATGGCTCTGCTCACCAAAGAGCTGGCGCATTCGGCGCTGAAAGAGAACATAGCGTATCTGATTGGCCCGGCGCCGCTGGTGAGTGCGCTGGATATGAAAGGGTTTTCGCTAACGCTGTTAAAGCTCAGCGATTTCTTCGAGAAGGCGATACACGCCGAGGTCGAGACGCTGGGCTGGCAGAAGCCCGTCGCGTTCGCGCCCCTGCGTACCGTCCCCCATAGCGCCCTTCGTGACCGCGTGGAATATACCCCATCGGACAATCCGCAGGTGAGCGAGGCCGTCGCTTCGGTAACGAAGACATTGATCCAGCTGGAAAACCGCCTCAACGCGCTGGATGCCAAAGTAGGCGATGGCGATACGGGCTCCACCTTTGCGCAAGGGGCGCGGGATATTGCGCAGCGACTTGAGGAGAACAACCTGCCCCTTAACGACGTGCCGACATTACTCCTGCTGGTGGGGGAGCGGCTGGCTACGGTAATGGGCGGGTCGAGCGGGGTGCTGATGTCGATCTTCTTCACGGCGGCAGGACAAAAGCTTCACGATGGACAGCCGCTACCAGAAGCATTGTTGAGCGGACTGGCGCAGATGAAGCAGTATGGCGGGGCCGATCTTGGGGATCGCACGCTGATCGACGCCCTGCAACCGGCGCTGGAGGCGTTAAGGGATGGCGATCTGCGGACGGCGGCGCAGGCTGCGCAGCAGGGTGCCGAAGCAACGGCAAAAATGGCGAAAGCCGGCGCGGGACGCTCGTCGTATGTCAATAAAGAGAACCTGGATGGGGTGATGGATCCGGGAGCGGTCGCGGTGGCAGAAGTACTTAACGTATTGGCGCGGCAGTGAAAGTAGGCCGGGTCAGGCGAAGCCGCCACCCGGCAAACTCACATCAGAAATCCGCTTTCAACACCACGCGGTAGCGGGCTTTGCCGTCGCGCACGTGCTGGATCGCTTCGTTGATTTTTGACATCGGATACAGTTCGGTGGTCGGCGCCACTTTTGTGCGTCCGGCAAACTTCATCAGCTTGCGTAACTCATATGGCGTGCCGGTAGCAGATCCGGATACGCTGCGATCGCCGCCGATCAGGGTAAACGCCGGAACCGGCAGCGGCTTCATCACCGCACCCACGGTGTGGAAGTTACCACCGTAGGCCAGGGCCTCAAAGTACGGCTGCCAGTCGAGATCGACGTTGACGGTGTTGATGATCAGGTCAAACTGACCTGCCAGAGCGGTGAGCGCCTCGGGATCGCGACTGTTCACCACTTTATCCGCACCCATCGCCAGCACTTCCTGCTCTTTCGCCGGGTTCGAGCTGAACGCCGTCACTTCACAGCCCATCGCGTGCAGCAGTTTGATGGCAATATGCCCCAGCCCGCCAATACCGATCACGCCCACGCGGCTGGTGGCGGTGATGTGATGCATCAGCAGCGGTTTAAATACGGTGATACCGCCACACAGCAGCGGACCTGCTGATTCAATATCAATGCTGTCCGGCAGCGGGATAACCCATTGCCAGTCGGCGCGTAGTTTATCGGCGAAACCACCCTTGTTCAGGATGGTCGGCGTAGCGCCCTCAAGGCAGTTGATCTGGTTACCGCTAATACAGGCGTCGCAGTGGCCGCAGCTGCGTGCCGTCCAGCCGATACCCACGCGCTGGCCCACTTTCAGCCCTTTGTCCTGCGCGGCGCTGCCGAGCGCCACGACGCGGCCAATGACTTCGTGCCCGGCAACCAGCGGATAGCTGGAAAAGCCCCATTCATTGTCGATCATCGAGAGGTCTGAATGGCAGATCCCGCAGTAATCCACCTGTACTTCGACGTCTTCCGCTTTTAGTTCGCCCGCATCGTACTCGTACAGCTCAAGTTCTGCACCCGCCTGCGGTGCGGCGTAGCTTTTTATCTTCGACATCGCGTTTCCCCTGTTTTGGTGTGAACTGTGAGTGTAGAGCATTCAGTTTACAGACGCTTAACAGAAGACGGCAGGAACAAAACTTACAGACTTTTCAGCATCCTGACTTCGCAGTCCACGTGGCCCGTGCAGCCCAGTGGGGCATCGATATGCTCAAAGCCCAGATGCTCATACAGGCCAATGGCCTCTCTAAGGAAAGCGGTGGTTTCAAGGTAGCAACGTTTAAAGCCCTGTGAGCGTGCATGTTCCAGGGCGACCAGCGCCAGCTTTTTCGCCAGGCCTTGTCCGCGTATCGTTGGCAGGAAATACATTTTCTGAAGTTCACAGATATCCGGCTCGCTGCAGAGCAGGGGGGCAATGCCGCCGCCGCCCACGACCTGGCCGTCCTGCTCGATGACCCAATAGGCATGGCCCAGCTGGCTGTACAGCTGAAAAAGTTCGTCCAGATTTGGGTCGGCCACGGTGTAGCCTTTGTCGGCGGTCAGGCCATATTCGGCCGATACCGTGCGGATAACGGCGGCGATAGCCGGGTTGTCCTGCTCAGTGATCCGACGCATTGTCGTCGCGACGGGGGTAATCACGCTCATAGCATTACTCATGACAAAAATTGACACACAACTGCTGTTAATAGCACCGCAGAAAGGGGAGTGCAAGCGAGGAGTTTTCAGGAAGGATACCCCTTACGCCCTGAAGCGTAAGGGGTAAAAGCATTACAGGGCTGCAATAACCGCCTGCTGCTCGATCAGTTTGGTCTTCGCATCGGCGAAGGCAACCAGACGCTCACGCTCTTTGGCGATGACCGCTTCCGGCGCGCGGGCCACAAAGCCCTCGTTCGCCAGTTTGCTTTCGATTTTGCCAATTTCCACGTCGACTTTCGCCACTTCTTTCGCCAGACGAGCCAGCTCAGCGTCTTTGTCGATCAGGCCCGCCATCGGGATCAACAGCTCCGCGCCGTCGATAATTTTGGTCACGGAAACCGGACCTTTATCATCGGCAGGCAGCACGGTGATGCTTTCCAGACGCGCCATGGTTTTCAGGAAGGTGTTGTTCTCGGTGACGCGACGAACGGCAGCTTCGCTGCAACCGCGCAGCAGCAGCTCCAGTGGTTTACCCGGAGCGATGTTCATTTCCGCGCGGATGTTACGTACCGCAACGATCGCCTGTTTCAGCCACTCGGTATCCGCAGACGCGGCTTCATCCACTTTCGCGGCATCGAATGCCGGGAACGGCTGGAGCATGATGGTATCGGCGTTAATACCGGCAATCACCTTCACGCGCTGCCAGATGGTTTCGGTGATGAACGGAATGATCGGGTGCGCAAGGCGCAGCAGACCTTCCAGGACGGTAATCAGCGTATTACGCGTACCGCGCAGCTCTGCCTCAGTGCCGCCGTTCATGACCGGCTTCGCCAGCTCCAGATACCAGTCACAGAACTGGTTCCAGGTGAATTCGTACAGGATGCCTGCCGCGATGTCGAAGCGGTAGCTGTCCAGCGCGTCGCGGAACGATTTCACCGTCTGGTTAAATTCCGCCAGGATCCAGCGGTCTGCCAGAGACAGGGGCATTTCGCCGCCGTTAAATCCGCAATCCTGATCTTCGGTGTTCATCAACACGAAGCGGCTGGCGTTCCACAGCTTGTTACAGAAGTTACGGTAACCTTCGAGACGCTTCATATCCCAGTTGATGTCACGACCGGTGGAGGCCAGCGCCGCCAGGGTGAAGCGCAGGGCGTCGGTACCGTGAGATTCGATCCCGTTCGGGAACTGCTTCTCGGTACGCTTGCGGATTTTCTCCGCCAGCTGCGGCTGCATCATGTTGCCGGTACGTTTTTCCAGCAGCTCTTCCAGAGAGATACCATCAACCATGTCCAGCGGGTCGATAACGTTACCCTTGGATTTGGACATCTTCTGGCCTTCGTCGTCGCGGATCAGGCCGGTCATGTAAACGGTATGGAACGGAACCTGCGGCTTGCCATCTTCGTCTTTGATGAAGTGCATGGTCATCATGATCATGCGGGCGATCCAGAAGAAGATGATGTCGAAGCCGGAGACCATCACGCTGGTTGGGTGGAACTGACGCAGCGCGTCGGTGTTTTCCGGCCAGCCGAGGGTCGAGAAGGTCCACAGCGCGGAAGAGAACCAGGTATCCAGCACGTCTTCGTCCTGGCGCAGCGCAACGTCAGCGCCCAGGTTATTTTCCTGACGCACTTCCTCTTCGGTGCGGCCAACGTAGACGTTGCCTTCATTGTCGTACCACGCCGGGATACGGTGACCCCACCACAGCTGACGGGAGATACACCAGTCCTGAATATCGCGCATCCAGGAGAAGTACATGTTTTCGTACTGCTTCGGCACGAACTGAATGCTGCCGTTCTCAACCGCTTCCACAGCCGGTTTCGCCAGCACGTCGGCACGCACGTACCACTGGTCGGTCAGCATTGGCTCGATAACCACGCCGCCACGGTCGCCGTACGGCACGGTCAGATCGTGAGGTTTAATCTCTTCCAGCAGGCCGAGCGCGTCAACGGCGGCTACGACGGCTTTACGCGCGGCAAAGCGCTCCAGCTTCTGGAACTCAGCCGGGATGTCGCTGGAATAAACGTCGGATTCGTTGCCTTTGGTGTCGTACACTTCTGCGCTTTCGCGGATATCGCCGTCGAAGGTCAGAATGTTGATCATCGGAAGTTGATGGCGACGACCGACTTCATAGTCGTTAAAGTCGTGCGCCGGGGTAATTTTCACGCAGCCGGTGCCTTTTTCCATGTCGGCGTGTTCGTCGCCCACAATCGGAATACGGCGGTTCACCAGCGGCAGCACCACAAATTTGCCGATCAGATCTTTATAGCGCGGATCTTCCGGGTTAACGGCCACGCCGGTATCGCCCAGCAGGGTTTCCGGACGGGTGGTCGCCACCACCAGGTAATCTTTACCGTCTGCGGTTTTTGCACCGTCGGCCAGCGGGTAGCGGATGTGCCACATGGAGCCTTTAGACTCGCGGTTTTCCACTTCCAGGTCAGAGATGGCGGTACGCAGTTTCGGGTCCCAGTTGACCAGGCGTTTGCCACGGTAAATCAGGTCTTCTTTGTACAGGCGCACGAAGACTTCTTTCACGGCGTTGGACAGGCCTTCGTCCATGGTGAAGCGCTCACGCTCCCAGTCCACGGAGTTGCCGAGACGGCGCATCTGACGGGTAATAGTGCCGCCGGATTCCGCTTTCCACTGCCAGATTTTGTCGATAAACGCGTCGCGACCGTAGTCGTGGCGGGTTTTACCTTCTTCAGCGGCAATTTTACGCTCAACCACCATCTGGGTCGCGATACCCGCGTGGTCAGTCCCCGCCTGCCACAGGGTGTTTTTACCCTGCATACGCTGGTAGCGGATCATGGTATCCATGATGGTCTGCTGGAAAGCATGCCCCATATGCAAACTGCCGGTGACGTTCGGCGGCGGGATCATGATGCAGAAGGACTCTTTGCTTTCGTCGCCGTTAGGCTTGAAATAGCCCTGCTGTTCCCAGTGCTCGTAAAGCGGCTGTTCGATATCGCGTGGGTTATATGTCTTTTCCATTATTTCCAGGTTGCCGTATTCAGGTTAAAACCGGCCAGGCGGTACGCTTTGTAGCGTTCGCGCGCCAGCTGTTTCAAAGATTCTTCGTAAGGGACAAAGTCTACCACTTCTGTGAAAGCGGTGGCAAAATCTGCAAAGTCTGTCCGCAGGCTAATGAGAATATCGCGCGCGCTGCTGTTGCGTTTTTGCGGCCAGGCAATCTCCACCGGTGCCCCGCCGCGTGGACCTTCGCCCGACAGGTTATGCGGAACAAAACTCTCCGGCGGGCGCGCCCATAGCGCTTCATCCAGACGAATCGCCTGCTGCTCATCTTCACAGGCAATCAGGACGCGTTTACCTGCGCGCCAACGTTCTGCGGCAATTTCACACACCAGTTGTTCAACGGCGCTGAGGCCATCCTGATGGGTGTCATTGTCCAGAAGGTAGAACGTTGCATTCTTCATATATGGGGTTTCTTGTCGTGGATTTAAATGCAAAGCCGGGTGGCGCTACGCTTACCCGGCCTACGGTTGAGTGACGTTGTAGGCCGGGTAAGGCGAAGCCGCTACCCGGCGTTTTTCATCACTCGTCGCCGTTAAAACCCGCGCGATTGAGCAGGAACTGCGACAGCAGCGCCACCGGACGTCCGGTCGCGCCTTTGGCTTTACCGGAGCGCCATGCGGTCCCCGCGATGTCCAGGTGCGCCCAGTTGTACTTGCGGGTGAAGCGCGCCAGGAAGCAGCCTGCGGTAATTGCGCCGCCAGGACGACCACCAATGTTCGCCATATCCGCGAAGTTAGACTCCAGCTGTTCCTGGAACTCGTCCCCCAGCGGCAGACGCCACGCGCGGTCGCCAGCCTGTTCGGACGCGCCGATCAGCTCATGCGCCAGCGGATTGTGGTTCGACATCAGGCCGGTGATGTGATGCCCCAGCGCAATCACGCAGGCGCCGGTCAGGGTAGCTACGTCGATAACCGCTTCAGGTTCGAAACGCTCAACGTAGGTCAGCACGTCGCACAGCACCAGACGGCCTTCGGCGTCGGTGTTCAGCACTTCAACGGTCTGGCCGGACATGGTAGTCAGCACATCACCCGGGCGATAAGCGCGGCCGCCAGGCATGTTTTCGCAGCCCGCCAGCACGCCGATCACGTTGATGGGCAACTGAAGTTCCGCGACCATGCGCATGACGCCGTAAACCGCCGCCGCGCCACACATGTCGTACTTCATCTCATCCATGCCTTCTGAAGGCTTGATGGAGATACCGCCGGAGTCGAAGGTCAGCCCTTTGCCAACGAGCACGATCGGACGCGCGTCTTCAGACGGATTGCCTTTGTATTCGATGACCGACATCAGGGATTCGTTCTGGGAGCCGTTACCGACCGCCAGATAAGAGTGCATCCCCAGCTCTTTCATCTGCTGTTCGCCGATAACGCGGGTGATGACGTTCTTGCTGTAGGCGTCAGCCAGCTGGCGCGCCTGTGACGCCAGGTACGCGGCGTTACAGATGTTTGGCGGCATATTGCCAAGATCTTTTGCCGCTTTAATACCGGCAGCAATCGCCAGACCGTGCTGAATGGCGCGCTCGCCGCTGGTCAGCTCGCGACGGGTCGGCACGTTAAAGACCATTTTACGCAGCGGGCGACGCGGCTCGCTTTTGGTGGTCTTCAACTGATCAAAGCTGTAGAGGCTCTCTTTTGCGGTTTCGACGGCCTGGCGTACTTTCCAGTACGTGTTGCGGCCCTTAACGTGCAGCTCCGTGAGGAAGCAGACGGCTTCCATCGAACCAGTATCATTCAGTGTATTAATGGTTTTCTGAATAACCTGCTTGTACTGGCGCTCATCAAGCTCACGTTCTTTACCGCAGCCAATCAGCAGAATACGCTCGGACAGGACGTTTGGAACGTGGTGCAGCAACAGGGTCTGCCCTGGTTTGCCTTCCAGTTCGCCACGGCGCAGCAGGGCGCTGATATAGCCGTCGCTGATTTTATCGAGTTGCTCGGCGATCGGGGAGAGTCGGCGTGGTTCAAAGACGCCCACAACGATGCAGGCACTCCGCTGTTTCTCCGGGCTACCGCTTTTTACACTGAACTCCATGCACTACGCTCCTGAATCTTAAAGACAACGGCGGCGGCTACGGATAGAATTGAAACCTTTCGTAACTCATGTCCGCCGTTGTGGTGACTTCGTGTTAATCTTACGTTACTACGGTTTCGACACGTCAATAAATGTCATGAAGCGCGAATCCGCCGGGTTTTTTAATCTTAGCGATGATTTCGACGACTCAAGAGAATAAATGACGTTTAAGCCATGAAACAAGCTAAATTCCTGCATAAGACGAGTTTTAACGGGCGTATTTAAAGTGATAATCATAAGATATCTGGTTCGGGAGACGCTGAAGAGCCAACTGGCGATCCTCTTTATCCTCCTTCTGATCTTTTTCTGTCAGAAGCTGGTCAGGATCCTCGGCGCGGCAGTTGATGGCGAAATCCCAACGAATCTGGTGCTTTCCCTGCTCGGGCTTGGCGTGCCGGAAATGGCGCAGCTTATCCTGCCGTTAAGCCTGTTCCTTGGTCTGCTGATGACCTTGGGTAAGCTCTATACCGAAAGTGAAATCACCGTGATGCATGCCTGCGGCCTCAGTAAGGCCGTACTGGTAAAGGCAGCCATGGTGCTGGCGCTGTTTACGGGCATTGTTGCCGCGGTTAACGTCATGTGGGCGGGGCCGACCTCGTCCCGTCATCAGGATGAGGTGCTGGCGGAAGCAAAAGCTAACCCGGGGCTGGCGGCGCTGGCGCAGGGACAGTTCCAGCAGGCGACCGACGGTAACTCCGTGCTGTTTATCGAAAGCGTCGATGGCAACCGCTTCAATGACGTGTTTCTTGCTCAACTGCGCCCGAAAGGTAACGCGCGCCCTTCTGTGGTAGTGGCGGATTCCGGTCAGCTGGCGCAGCGTAAAGACGGCTCTCAGGTTGTCACGCTGAACAAAGGAACGCGTTTCGAAGGCACGGCTATGCTGCGTGACTTCCGTATCACCGATTTCCAGAACTACCAGGCCATTATTGGTCACCAGGCCGTCGCGCTCGATCCAACGGATACCGAGCAGATGGATATGCGCACCTTAATGAATACTGATACCGATCGTGCGCGTGCTGAACTGCACTGGCGTATCACGCTGGTATTCACCGTATTTATGATGGCGCTGATGGTGGTTCCGTTGAGCGTGGTAAACCCGCGCCAGGGCCGCGTGCTGTCGATGCTGCCAGCGATGCTGCTGTATCTGGTGTTCTTCCTGCTGCAAACCTCAATCAAGTCTAACGGCGGGAAAGGTAAAATTGACCCGATGATCTGGACCTGGGTCGTGAATGGTTTGTATCTGCTGCTGGCAGTCGGACTCAACTTGTGGGACACGGTGCCTGTGCGTCGTCTTCGTGCCCGGTTTACGCGTAAAGGAGCCATCTAATGCAGGCGTTTGGCGTACTTGACCGCTATATCGGTAAAACAATTTTTACCACCATCATGATGACCCTTTTCATGCTGGTGTCGCTCTCGGGCATTATCAAATTTGTCGACCAGCTGAAAAAAGCCGGGCAGGGGAGTTACGACGCGTTGGGCGCCGGGATGTACACCCTGCTCAGCGTACCAAAAGATGTGCAGATCTTCTTCCCGATGGCGGCCCTGCTGGGTGCGCTGCTGGGCCTGGGGATGCTGGCTCAGCGTAGCGAACTGGTGGTGATGCAGGCATCGGGCTTTACCCGTATGCAGGTTGCGCTGTCGGTGATGAAAACCGCGATCCCGCTGGTGCTGCTGACCATGGCGATCGGCGAATGGGTCGCGCCGCAGGGCGAACAGATGGCGCGTAACTACCGTGCTCAGGCGATGTACGGCGGTTCTCTGCTCTCCACGCAGCAGGGATTATGGGCGAAAGATGGCCAGAACTTCGTCTATATCGAACGCGTGAAAGGGGATGACGAGCTGGGTGGCGTGAGTATCTATGCTTTCAATAACGATCGTCGTTTGCAGTCAGTGCGTTATGCCGCCTCTGCTAAATTTGATGCAAACAACAAGCTGTGGCGGTTATCCCAGGTTGATGAATCTGACCTGACTAACCCGAAACAGATCACCGGTTCGCAGACCGTTAGCGGTACCTGGAAAACCGACCTGACGCCGGACAAGCTCGGCGTCGTGGCGCTTGACCCCGATGCGCTCTCCATCAGCGGTCTGCATAACTACGTGAAGTATCTGAAATCGAGCGGGCAGGATGCGGGGCGTTACCAGCTCAACATGTGGAGCAAAATCTTCCAGCCGCTGTCCGTGGCGGTGATGATGCTGATGGCGCTGTCGTTCATCTTTGGACCGCTACGTAGCGTGCCGATGGGGGTTCGCGTGGTAACCGGTATCAGCTTTGGTTTCGTGTTCTACGTCCTCGATCAGATTTTTGGTCCGCTGACGCTGGTGTATGGCATTCCGCCAATTATCGGCGCGCTGTTGCCGAGCGCCAGTTTCTTCCTGATCAGCCTCTGGATGCTGCTAAAACGCTCCTGATAAACCTTCTTCCTCGCTCCCGCTTGCCCGGGGGCGAGGCTAATCTCCTGTTTCACCCCGCACTTTTTCTCACAACCTTCAACGCCTCGCCGTGAATTTGAGTATTATTGAGCGATAAAGTCGTGAAGGGATCCTCTATGAAGCAAATTCGAATGCTGGCCCAGTACTACGTCGACCTGATGATGAAGCTCGGGCTGGTGCGTTTTTCCATGCTGCTGGCGCTGGCGCTGGTCGTTCTGGCCATCGTCGTGCAAATGGCCGTGACCATGGTTCTGCATGGTCAGGTCGAGAGCATCGACGTGATCCGCTCTATTTTCTTTGGCCTGCTGATCACCCCATGGGCGGTCTATTTCCTCTCCGTGGTGGTTGAGCAGCTGGAAGAGTCCCGACAGCGTTTATCGAAACTGGTGGATAAGCTGGAAGAGATGCGCGAGCGCGATCTTAAACTCAACGTTCAGCTCAAGGACAACATTGCCCAGCTGAATCAGGAAATTTCAGACCGTGAGAAGGCGGAAGCCGAGCGTCAGACCACGCTGGAGCAGCTGAAAATTGAGATGAAAGAGCGTGAGGTCACGCAGATCCAGCTTGAACAGCAATCCTCTTTCCTGCGCTCGTTCCTCGATGCGTCGCCGGATCTGGTGTTCTACCGTAATGAAGATAAAGAGTTCTCCGGCTGTAACCGGGCCATGGAACTGTTGACCGGGAAAAGCGAAAAGCAGCTGATACACCTGAAACCTCAGGATGTCTATTCCGAAGAGGCGGCGGCAAAAGTGATGGAGACGGATGAAAAGGTCTTCCGCCATAACGTCTCGTTGACCTATGAGCAGTGGCTGGATTATCCCGACGGGCGCAAAGCCTGCTTTGAAATCCGCAAAGTGCCTTATTACGACCGGGTGGGTAAACGTCATGGTCTGATGGGCTTTGGCCGTGATATCACCGAGCGTAAGCGATATCAGGATGCGCTGGAGCGCGCCAGTCGTGACAAGACCACCTTCATCTCCACCATCAGCCATGAGCTTCGTACGCCGCTAAACGGTATCGTGGGGCTGAGCCGTATTCTGCTGGATACCGACCTGACCAGCGAGCAGGAAAAATACCTCAAAACGATCCACGTCTCGGCGGTCACGCTGGGCAATATCTTCAATGATATTATCGACATGGATAAGATGGAGCGACGTAAGGTTCAGCTCGACAACCAGCCGGTTGATTTTACCGGCTTCCTCGCGGACCTGGAGAACCTGTCAGGTTTGCAGGCCCAGCAGAAAGGGTTGAGCTTCGTGATGGAACCGACGCTGCCGCTGCCGCATAAAGTGGTGACGGACGGCACGCGTCTGCGTCAGATCCTGTGGAATCTCATCAGCAACGCCGTGAAGTTTACCCAGAAGGGACAGGTTGCGGTGCGCATTCGCTATGATGAGGGGGACATGCTGCACTTTGAAGTTGAGGACTCGGGTATCGGCATTCCTCAGGATGAGCAGGATAAGATCTTCGCCATGTATTATCAGGTTAAAGACAGCCACGGCGGTAAACCGGCGACCGGCACGGGCATTGGCCTGGCGGTGTCGAAACGTCTGGCGAAAAGTATGGGTGGGGATATCACCGTTGCCAGCCAGCCGGGTAAAGGCTCCACCTTTACGCTTACCGTCCACGCCCCTGCTGTTGCTGAAGAAGTGGAAGATACGTTTGAGAACGATGATATGCCGCTTCCAGCCCTGCACGTCCTGCTGGTTGAAGATATTGAGCTGAACGTCATTGTCGCCCGGTCGGTACTGGAAAAACTCGGTAACAGCGTGGATGTCGCGATGACCGGCAAAGCCGCGCTGGAGATGTTCACGCCGGGCGAGTACGACCTGGTGCTGCTCGATATTCAGCTACCGGACATGACCGGGCTGGATATCTCCCGCGAGCTGACGCGCAAATATGCTCCTGACGAGCTGCCGCCGCTGGTTGCGTTGACCGCAAACGTGCTGAAAGATAAAAAAGAGTACCTCGAGGCCGGTATGGACGATGTGCTCAGCAAGCCGCTGGCAGTACCTGCCCTGACGGCGATGATCAAAAAGTTCTGGGATACCTGTGATGAAGAGGAGAGCACCATGACGTCTGTTGATAGCGCTAAAACCCAAACGATACTGGATACCGCCATGCTGGAGCAGTATATCGATCTGGTGGGACCCAAACTGATCACCGATGGCCTGGCCGTGTTCGAAAAAATGATGCCGGGCTATCTGAACGTGCTCGAATCCAACCTGACGGCGCGTGACCAGAAGGGCATCGTCGAAGAGGGACATAAAATCAAAGGCGCAGCTGGTTCAGTCGGGTTACGCCATCTCCAGCAGCTGGGCCAGCAGATTCAGTCGCCTGATTTACCTGCCTGGGAAGATAACGTAGGTGATTGGGTTGAAGAGATGAAACAAGAGTGGCAAAACGATGTGGCAGTGCTGAAAGCCTGGGTAGAATCCCGAAAAAAATGACCCCGGCTATACCGGGGTGCGCGAATACTGCGCCAACACCAGGGAAATCGTGGCTGCGCCTGATTTTTATGGGTTGTTTTCGCATGGACGCCGCCTGAAAATTAAGGCCGCACGCAGATAAGATAGCAAATCTTAAACAGTTTGTTACATGAATCAGTGAAATGTGTGAAGCATAGCGTTTTAATCAGAATTTTTAATGTGCTTCAGCGAGTTGCATAGAAGGATCGTCAGAATGAAGAAAGTGGGTGTCGTGCTGAGCGGATGTGGCGTTTACGATGGTTCAGAGATACATGAAACCGTATTAACGCTGCTGGCATTATCGCGCCAGGGGGCCGACGTTATCTGCTTCGCTCCGGATAAAACGCAGGCAGACGTGGTTAATCATCTTACCGGCGAGCCAATGGAGGAAAGCCGTAACGTGCTGATTGAAGCGGCACGTATTGTGCGCGGGGATATTCATCCGCTGGTACAGGCCGATGCGGCTGAGCTAGATGCACTCATCGTGCCGGGCGGCTTTGGCGCGGCGAAAAACCTGAGCACGTTTGCAACGCAAGGCGCGGCGTGCCATGTCGATCCCGATTTGAAAGCGCTATCGCTGGCGATGCATGCGGCAGGTAAGCCGCAGGGCTTTATCTGCATTGCGCCAGCCATGCTGCCGAAGATTTTTGATTTCCCGCTGCGGCTCACGATCGGAACCGACATTGATACTGCTGAAATTGTCGAAGATATGGGCGGCGAACACGTGCCATGTCCGGTAGACGACATTGTGGTGGATGAGGACAATAAAATCGTCACCACACCGGCGTATATGCTGGCGCAGAACATTGCCGAGGCTGCTGCAGGCATTGAAAAGCTGGTGGACAGAGTGCTGGTTCTTACCGAATGAGCCGTAAATTATCCTCTGGCGGGTGGTTAAAACGGATCCTGCTGCGTATTGTGCTGGTCCTGGCCGTTTTTTGGGGCGGAGGCATTGCGCTGTTCAGCATCCTGCCCGTCCCGTTCTCGGCCGTGATGGCAGAGCGGCAGATTAGCGCCTGGCTCTCGGGTGATTTTGGCTATGTTGCCCACTCAGACTGGGTCGGCATGGATGAAATCTCCCCGTGGATGGGGCTGGCGGTCATTGCGGCAGAAGATCAGAAATTCCCGGAGCACTGGGGTTTTGACGTGGCGGCTATCGAGAAGGCGCTGGATCATAATGAACGTCATGAAAACCGCGTCCGCGGTGCGTCGACGCTTTCTCAGCAGACGGTAAAAAATCTGTTCTTATGGGACGGTCGCAGCTGGGTGAGAAAAGGGCTGGAGGCCGGGCTGACGCTGGGCGTCGAGACGGTGTGGAGCAAAAAACGCATTTTGACCGTCTACCTGAATATCGCGGAGTTTGGTGACGGCGTGTTTGGCGTCGAAGCGGCATCGCAGCGCTATTTTGGCAAGCCCGCCAGCAGGCTGACTATGTCCGAAGCGGCACTGCTTGCCGCCGTGCTGCCGAACCCGCTGCGTTTTAAGGCCAGCGCGCCGTCAGGCTACGTGCGAAGCCGCCAGGCGTGGATTATGCGCCAGATGCGTCAGCTGGGTGGGGAAGGCTTTATGGAGCGAAATAATCTTATGTAAAGCGGGTAAGCGCAGCGCTACCCGCCGACGTGGCGAACGTTAATCTTCGTCAAACCCGGCGTTAAACAGGGCAATCACTGCCGCCAGCGCTTCTTCTTCCTGCGGGCCGGTGGCTTCAACTTCAATCTGGCGGCCTTTGGCAGAATCCAGCATCAGCAGCGCAATCACGCTGTTGGCTTCTGCCTCGGTTCCCTCATCGTTGCGCAGCAGCACCTCAGCATCAAAACCCTGCATCAGTTCAAACAGCTTCATCGCCGGGCGCGCATGCATGCCCAGCTTATTGGTGATTTCGACGGTCTGTTTTACGGTCATGTTTTACGTTTTTCCAGCGTGCGATGACGGGACTGAACGTTCTTCCCGCGTGAGCGGAAGTAATCGGCCAGCTGTTCGGCAATGTAGACCGAACGATGTTTACCGCCGGTACAGCCAATCGCCACCGTCAGGTAGCTACGATTGTTTGTCTCCAGCATAGGTAACCATAGCTCAAGGTAGCTTCGCGTCTGGTAGATAAAATTGTGTACTTCTGTGTGTCGGTCGAGGAACGCCGCCACCGGCTTATCCAGACCGGTCATCGGACGCAGTTTCGGATCCCAGTGTGGGTTCGGCAGGAAACGCACATCAAAAACGTAATCCGCATCGATAGGGATACCGTGCTTAAAGCCGAAGGATTCAAACACCATCGTCAGTTCGCGCTCGCGCTTGCCGAGTAAGCGCGTACGCAGCATTTCCGCCAGCTCGTGGACGGACATTTCAGAGGTGTCGACAATCAGGTCGGCCCGGGAACGCAGCGGCTCAAGCAGATCGCTCTCTTTATCGATGGCGCTTTCCAGCGAAAGATTTTTACTGGAGAGCGGATGCAAACGACGTGTATCGCTGTAACGGCGGATCAGCGTGTTGCGGTCAGCGTCCAGGAACAAGAGCTGAGGCGAGAAGCACTCCGGCAGGCTGTTCATTGCCTGCTCGAAGATTTCCGGCGATTCCGGCATGTTACGCACGTCAATACTGACGGCGGCAGAGATTTGCCTGTCCGCCAGCGTCCGCGCCAGATCGGGTAACAGCACTACCGGCAGGTTATCTACGCAGTAAAATCCCATGTCTTCCAGCGCGCGCAGGGCCACGGACTTCCCGGACCCCGAACGACCGCTGACGATCATCAGCACCATGTTCCGTTTCTCCTCAGGGAAGCCGTTCTGAAGGCCCTTTCCCGATTATGCCTCATCCTGATTGCCTTCTGCTTCAGTGATAATTTGATAAAGCTCTTCATCACTTTGAGCTGAGCGCAGTCGACGACAAATGGTTTTATCCGCCAGACGTTTGGCAACCAGCGACAGCGTGTGCAGGTGGGTTTTGGTCTGATCGGCAGGAACCAGCAGCGCGAAGAGCAGATCCACAGGCTGGTTATCGATGGCGTCAAAAGCGATAGGCGTTTCCAGTTGCACAAACACCCCCACGGCACGCAGCGTATCTTCTTCCAGCTTGCCATGCGGGATCGCAATGCCATTGCCGATGCCGGTACTGCCCATTTTTTCACGGGTCAGAATGGCTTCAAACACGATCTGCGGCGGCAGACCCAGCTGTTTTGCGGCCAGCTCACTGATGATTTCCAGCGCACGTTTTTTGCTCTGGCAGTGAACGCCACTGCGGGTACAATCCTGGTTAAGGACATTGCTCAGTTGAAGAGCGGAATCGTTGTTTATCATAATTTCACCTAAGCGCTAACTGTACAAATGGCCTGTTGTGTTTCACAACAGGCCGTCCTGCACCCGTTAACTGCCCGGACAATTAGTGTTGTTTCAGTTTATCTTTATGTTTATTGAGCTGTCTCGCAAGCTTATCAATCAAGCCGTCGATAGCCGCGTACATGTCTTGCCCTTCCGCACTGGCATGAAGTTCCCCTCCGTTGACGTGCAGGGTCGCATCCGAGATATGCGTCACTTTCTCCACTTTCAACACAACATAGACCTGGTTGATCCTCTCGAAATACTGCTCGAGTTTCGCGAACTTAGCGTTTACAAAATCGCGTAAAGCCTCAGTAATTTCGACGTTATGTCCGGTGATATTGAGCTGCATAGTGTCTTCCTTATCGGTTGTGTCAAACCAGTTGTTTACGCTGGTTAGACGGCGGAATGGATAAAGACTCTCGATACTTCGCGACAGTACGGCGTGCCACCATAATACCCTGATCGGACAGCATGGTGGTTAACTTACTGTCACTGAGTGGCTTCGCGGGGTTCTCCGCGGCGATCAACTTCTTCACCAGTGCGCGAATAGCTGTTGACGAGGCTTCGCCGCCGCCTTCGGTGTTCACGTGGCTGGAGAAGAAATACTTAAGCTCAAAAATACCGCGTGGGCTGTGCAGATACTTCTGCGTGGTCACGCGGGAAATGGTTGATTCATGCATCTCGACGGCCTGGGCGATGTCCGCCAGCACCATCGGTTTCATAAACTCTTCGCCCTGCTCAAAGAATGCCTGCTGCTGTTCGACAATACAGCGGCTGACGCGCAGCAGCGTGTCATTACGGCTTTCCAGACTCTTAATCAACCAGCGTGCTTCCTGAAGGTTGCTGCGAATGTATTGATTATCAGCGTCGTTACGGGCGCTGGTGCACATGGAGGCGTATTGCTGGTTGATTTGCAGGCGAGGAATGCTGTCGGCGTTCAGTTCAACGACCCAGCGGCCATTGTGTTTTCTCACCAGCACATCAGGAATAACGTATTCCGGTTCGCTGGTCTGGATAGATTGCCCCGGACGCGGATCGAGTGACTGGATCAGATTCACCGCTTCCTTCAGCACCTCTTCTTTGAGGCGCGTGACGCGCATCAGGGTGCGGAAGTCGTGATTTGCCAGCAAATCCAGATGCTCGCTGATGATGAGCCGGGCTTCGTCAATCCACGGTGTCTCTTTGGCAAACTGCGAAAGCTGGATCAGAAGGCAGTCGCGCAGATCTTTCGCGGCGACGCCAATCGGGTCGAAACGCTGAACGCGTTTCAGGACGGCTTCGATCTCTTCCAGTTCAATCTCGTCATCGCCGATGCTTTCCAGAATCTCGTCCAGCGTCACGGTCAAATAGCCCGTGTCGTCAACGGCATCGACAATCGAGGTGGCAATGGCGCGATCGGTATCGGAGAAAGGCGTCAGCTCCACCTGCCACATCAGGTAGTCCTGAAGCGACTGGGTAGTTTCGCCCTGGTAGACCGGGAGTTCATCGTCCTGGTAATCTGCACGCGTCCCGGAAGGGGTACCCGCGGTGTAGATTTCATCCCAGCTGGCATCCAGCGGCAGTTCCTCCGGCATCTCTTTCTGTTCGAGCGCATCTACGGAGTCGAGCGTTTCTGTGTCCTGCGTCTGCTGAGCGTCTACCTCGTCATGAAGATCGGTTTGCTCCAGCAGCGGATTGCTGTCCAGCGCCTGCTGGAGCTCCTGCTGGAGTTCTAACGTGGACAGCTGCAACAGACGGATTGCCTGCTGGAGCTGCGGCGTCATGGCCAGTTGCTGGCTGAGCCGTAATTGCAAACCTTGCTTCATGTTCAGAGCGTTTTTCTCCGGTTCGGCGTGACTTAACCTCTACCCTATCAGAGTCTGAAGTCTTCCCCAAGGTACACGCGCTTAACATGCTCATCTTCGAGGATTTGCTGCGGCGTACCGTGGGCAATCAGATGGCCCTGGCTCACTATGTAGGCGCGCTCACACACGGCCAGCGTTTCACGAACGTTGTGGTCCGTGATCAGCACGCCAAGCCCGCTGTCGCGCAGGTGCTCAATAATACGTTTGATATCGATAACGGAGATGGGGTCAACGCCCGCAAACGGTTCATCCAGGAGGATAAATTTCGGGTTTGCTGCCAGCGCGCGCGCAATCTCAACGCGGCGGCGTTCACCACCGGACAGCGCCTGACCGAGGCTGTCACGCAGATGTTCGATATGAAACTCTTCCATCAGCTCGTTCGCACGGTCAGTGCGCTGCTCGCTGGTCAGATCGTCACGGATCTGGAGCACGGCCATCAGGTTGTCGAACACGCTTAAGCGGCGGAAGATGGAGGCTTCCTGCGGCAGATAGCCGATGCCACGACGCGCGCGGGCATGCAGTGGCAGCAGGCTGATATCTTCATCATCGATGATGATGTTGCCGGCGTCACGCGGGACGATGCCCACCACCATGTAGAAGGTCGTGGTTTTACCCGCCCCGTTAGGGCCAAGCAAACCCACGATTTCGCCGGAGTTGACGGTCAGACTGACATCTTCGACGACGCGGCGGCCCTTATACGCTTTTGCGAGGTTTTTTGCAGTTAAAGTTGCCATAACGAATTAGTTACTCTTTTTCTGTGCCGGAGCCTGGCCGTTGTTCTTGTCCTGCAATTGCGAAGGCACAAGAACGGTCGTGACGCGTTTGCCTTTTTCACTGGAGGCCTGCATTTTCTGCTCTTTCACCAGATAAGTGATCTTGTCGCCTTTGATATTGCTGTCCAGCTGTTCCAGGTAAGCATTACCGGTCAGGATGACCAGATCCTTCGCCAGTTCATAGTGCATATGCGAGGCATGGCCTTTCACCGGCTTGCCGTTGTCCTGCATCTGGTAGAAGGTGGCCGGGTTACCATAACCATCGATAATCTCTTTGCCCTGCTCGCCGCCCGGTCGGGTAACGACCACTTTGTCGGCGTTGATTTTGATGGTGCCCTGGGTCATGACCACGTTGCCAGTAAAGGTGACGACGTTACCCTGCATATCCAGAGACTGGGTATCGGATTCAATATGAATCGGCTGTTCGGTGTCGCCAGTCACAGCAAGCGCGGGAAGACTGGCCGCCAGCAGCGCGCTGGCGATAACAACTTTAAGGCTGAGTTTGTTTGTTTTGAATTTCATAGGAGGTTCTAACCTTTTCAATCAGCTCGGCGTTTTTGCTGCGTAAGTTCCCGCGCATTCTTAAACCGCTGGAATTAAATGTTGTGCCATACAGGGTGACTAAATCCTGCGACGTGACATCCTGGGTGACCAGGTTGATCTGGGCGTTATCCGTCGTAATTTTTCGCAGTTGCGCGTCAGCAGTCAGGGCGTTGACTTCAACGTGACCATACAGGTAAAGCATACGGTCATTTGTCAGTTTTGCCCGGTCAGACTTGATAGACCACGTCGGCACTTTGTCCGTATCAAAGGTGGTCATGACCGGTTGGGTAAACCACGAAGTACCGTCATCTGAAAAATATTCTACATGCTGAGCAACGAGGCGATAGTTCAGCGCGCCTTCCGGGCTATAGACCACGGTGTCGCTGTGATCGCTTTTATAGGTCGGGTCGCTCGTGTTAACCACTTCCGCTTGCGTATCTTCGCGGTCAGCGAGGTTTACGCCAATCAGTACCAGGGCGACAAGCGCAAGCAGAATGATAACCCAACGTCTGGTTTTACTCATATCGATTGCCCTTTCGCCTCATCAAGCTTGCCCTGCGCCAGCAGAAGCAGATCGCAGACTTCACGGACGGCGCCGCGGCCACAGTGAATATGGGTAACATAATCAGCACGCGGGATCAGCAGCGGGTGCGCGTCAGCCACGGCGATGCTCAGACCCACCTCCGCCATGACTGGCCAGTCGATCAAATCATCCCCGACGTATGCCACATTCTCTGGTGCAATGGCCAGTTTTCCCAACAGATCCCGGAAGGCTACCATCTTATCAGACTGCCCCTGATAGAGATGGGTAATGCCCAGCGTTTCACACCGATCTTCTACCAGTTTAGCTTTCCGCCCGGTGATGATTGCAACTTCAATACCGGACGTGAGCGCACAGCGGATACCGTAACCGTCGCGAACGTTAAAGGCTTTCAGCTCTTCGCCGTTATTGCCCATATAAATCAGACCGTCGGAGAGCACACCATCCACATCGAGGATCAGCAGGCGGATATTTTCCGCCTTTGCCATCATGTGGGCGCTCACCGGGCCATAACAGGTTGCAAGGGATGCACCCGCATTACTCATTGTCTTATCCTTCATTACACTACGCCAGCGCGCAGCAGATCATGCATATGTACCACACCCAGCAGTTGGTCGCCATCGGCAACCATCACTGAGGTAATATGACGGGACTGCATCAGGTTCAGTACATCTACCGCCAGCGTGCCCGGACGGACGCGGATCCCGCCGGGTGTCATTACATCAGCGATGCCCAGCATTCGGACATCCACACCCATATCGAATACCCGGCGCAGGTCGCCGTCGGTGAAAATGCCCTGAATCTTCATCAGATCGTCGCAGATAACCGTCATGCCCAGGTTTTTACGGGTGATCTCCAGTAACGCGTCGCGCAAAGAGGCCTCTTTGCTGACATGCGGGATCTCATCCCCGGTGTGCATAATATCGTTGACCCGCAGCAGCAGTTTGCGCCCGAGCGCGCCGCCGGGGTGAGACAGAGCGAAATCTTCAGGCGTAAAACCGCGGGCTTCCAGCAGCGCAACGGCAAGGGCATCGCCCATCACCAGCGCGGCGGTTGTGCTGGAGGTCGGCGCCAGCCCCAGCGGACAGGCTTCTTTCGGCACCTTCACGCACAGGTGAATATCTGCCGCACGCGCCATGCTGCTTTCCGGGCGGCTGGTCATGCAAATCAGCGGTACGCGCAGACGCTTCAGCACCGGGATCAACGCCAGGATTTCATTCGATTCCCCGGAGTTGGACAGCGCAATAACCACGTCCTGCGGCGTAACCATGCCGAGGTCACCGTGCGCGGCTTCACCGGGATGAACGAAGAATGACGACGTGCCGGTACTGGCAAAGGTCGCCGCCATTTTGCGCCCGATATGGCCGGATTTGCCCATCCCCATCACCACGACTTTACCGGCGCAGTAGAACATCTTCTCACAGGCCAGACTAAAATCCTGATTAATGTACTGATCTAACTGCGCCAGACCTTCACGTTCAATCTCCAGAACGTCTTTGCCTGCTTTCTGAAAGTCAAAACCCGGCTGCAATTCTATTTGCGACATAATGCGTTTCCGTTTACCCAGAGAGAAGTGGCGAGAGCCAGTACAGCATCGCCAGCCATACGATAAATCCACCCGTCAGCAGCGCGCCCGCGCCTTTGCCGATCTGCTCTTTTCGCCGCCAGCAGAGCAGGGCGAAAATTACGCTGACCAGCAGCATCACACCGTAATCGCGCGTGAAGACCATAGGGTTAAACGGCCCCGGTGAGATTAATGCCGGCAGCCCCGTCACGATCGCGATATTGAAAATATTCGAGCCAATGATATTGCCGATGGCGATATCATCTTCCCCTTTACGTGCCCCGGCGATGGCGGTAGCCAGCTCTGGCAGGCTGGTGCCGATGGCGATGACCGTCAGACCGATTGTCAGTTCGCTCATCGCAAACGCGTTCGCCAGCACCGTCGCGTTATCGACCACCATCCGCGTGGCCATTGGCATTATGATCAGCGCGACGCCCAGCCACAGCAGGGCGACGGGTAAGGTCCCTTCCCGTGGCAGCTCGGCGAGATGCTCACGCGTGAGGCTATCATTACCCTGTTTTTCCGCCAGACGTGCGATCTTCACGCTGTAAAGCAACCAGATCACGGCCAGGGCGAGCAGGAATATACCGTCACCGACGCTCAGCACCCCGTCATAAAGCACATAGCCTGCCAGCAGACTGACGACTAACATTAGCGGCAATTCACGACGCAAAACATCGGAATGTACGCGAAATGGATGCAGTAATGCGGCTAAGCCTAAAATCAGCAAGATATTGACGATGTTAGAGCCAATCGCGGTGCCAATAGCGAGGTCGACCTGGCCATGCAACGAGGCTGAAACAGAAACGATGATTTCAGGAAGCGATGTGCCTACACTGACCACCGTCATCCCAATAATGATGGGCGGCATGCCAATGAGTCGACAGAGAATGGATGCGGCAAAGACCAAACGGTCAGCACTGTAGACCACCAACAGTAAACCAATTATTAACAGTGCTGTTGCTAAAAGCATCAAAAGTCCTTTCTTCAGGTATACTCGCTGGTCCACTGCGCACGAATTTTAGCGCCAGATGAAGTCTGAGACGTGACGAATTCCTAATTTTGACTTTATGCGCCGGAAAAGTAAAACAAATGCCAGCTTTCGCTAACCCCAATAGTGAATATTCTGTAAAAATGCGGGGTTTAGGGCTGATTTACGCTTCATGCCAGCAGTGAAGCAAGGTAAGTAAGGAACCATAAATGAGCCAAACGATGGCGAATATAGTCGATGTCCGGGGCGTCAGTTTTTCTCGCGGCAACCGGGTGATATTTGATGATATTTCGCTGACCGTGCCGCGCGGTAAAATCACCGCCATCATGGGGCCGTCAGGGATCGGTAAAACGACGTTGCTGCGTCTTATCGGCGGGCAAATCCCCCCTGATAGCGGCGAAATTCTCTTCGACGGTGAAAACGTCCCGGAGATGTCTCGCTCGCGCCTCTACACGGTTCGCAAACGGATGAGCATGCTCTTTCAGTCGGGTGCGCTGTTCACCGATATGAACGTATTTGACAACGTGGCCTATCCGCTGCGTGAGCACACCCATCTTCCTCCTGCGCTGTTGCACAGCACGGTGATGATGAAGCTCGAAGCTGTGGGGTTGCGGGGGGCTGCGAAACTTATGCCGTCCGAACTCTCGGGTGGGATGGCGCGCCGCGCCGCGCTGGCGCGTGCTATTGCCCTGGAACCCGATTTAATCATGTTCGATGAACCGTTCGTCGGGCAGGACCCTATCACCATGGGCGTGCTGGTGAAGTTAATCTCGGAGCTGAACAGCGCCCTTGGCGTCACCTGCGTGGTGGTTTCCCACGACGTTCCGGAAGTGCTGAGTATTGCTGATTACGCCTATATTGTGGCTGACAAAAAGATCGTCGCCCACGGCAGCGCTCAGGCGTTGCAGGAGAATGGCGATCCGCGCGTGCGGCAGTTCCTGGACGGTATCGCAGATGGGCCGGTGCCTTTCCGCTATCCGGCGGGCGACTATCATGACGATTTACTGGGAATAGGGAGTTAATCCACTCATGCTGTTAAATGCGTTGGCGGGTCTTGGACACCGTGGCCTAAAAACCATCAGTACGTTCGGGCGTGCCGGATTAATGTTGTTCAACGCGCTGGTTGGCAAACCGGAGTTCCGCAAGCATGCGCCGTTACTGGTGCGGCAGCTTTATAACGTCGGTGTGCTGTCGATGCTTATCATCATCGTGTCGGGTCTGTTTATTGGCATGGTGCTGGGGTTGCAGGGGTATCTGGTGCTGACAACCTACAGCGCGGAAACCAGCCTTGGCATGCTGGTGGCGCTCTCGCTGCTGCGTGAACTCGGGCCGGTTGTAGCAGCGCTGCTGTTCGCCGGGCGTGCCGGATCAGCGCTGACGGCTGAAATTGGCCTGATGCGCGCCACAGAGCAGCTCTCCAGTATGGAGATGATGGCGGTCGATCCGCTGCGCCGGGTGATCTCGCCGCGCTTCTGGGCCGGGGTTATCTCCTTGCCGTTACTGACTATCCTCTTTGTGGCGGTAGGTATCTGGGGAGGCGCGCTGGTTGGCGTCAACTGGAAAGGCATTGATGCCGGGTTCTTCTGGTCTGCCATGCAGGACGCCATCGATCTGCGGATGGATCTGGTGAACTGTCTGATCAAGAGCGTGGTTTTCGCTGTGACGGTTACCTGGATTGCGTTGTTTAATGGTTACGATGCCATTCCGACGTCGGCGGGCATTAGCCGTGCAACGACGCGTACTGTCGTACATTCGTCGCTGGCCGTTTTAGGTCTGGATTTTGTGCTCACCGCACTGATGTTTGGGAATTGAGTTCATGCAAACGAGAAAAAATGAAATTTGGGTTGGCGTGTTTTTGCTTCTGGCGCTGCTGGCCGCACTGTTTATCTGCCTGCGAGCGGCGGACATCACCTCTGTTCGCACCGAGCCGACGTATCGCGTCTACGCGACTTTCGATAATATCGGCGGCCTGAAGGCGCGCTCACCGGTCCGTATTGGTGGCGTCGTTATTGGACGTGTCGCTGACATTACGCTTGATGAGAAAACCTATCTGCCGCGCGTCGCAATGGATATCGAAGAACGCTATAACCACATTCCGGACACCAGCTCGCTCTCTATCCGCACCTCTGGCCTGCTGGGGGAGCAATATCTGGCCCTTAACGTTGGTTTTGAAGATCCTGAGCTGGGAACGTCTATCCTTAAAGACGGTAGCGTAATCCAGGATACCAAGTCAGCGATGGTGCTGGAAGATATGATTGGTCAGTTCCTTTACAACAGTAAAGGGGATGATAAAAAGTCTGACGATGCCCCTGCGCAGAGTGAAGACCACACCAACGTCGAACCGACGCCAGGCGCGACGAATTAATTTCAGGAGAAGTCATTCATGTTTAAACGACTGTTAATGGTTGCCATGCTGGTCATTGCCCCTCTAACCGCGGCGCACGCTGCGGATCAGAGTAACCCGTACAAACTGATGGATGAGGCCGCGAAGAAAACCTTCGACCGTCTTAAAAACGAACAGCCCAAAATCCGTTCTAACCCTGATTATCTGCGTGATGTGGTGGATCAGGAGCTGCTGCCGTATGTGCAGATCAAGTACGCGGGCGCACTGGTGCTGGGCCGTTACTACAAAGACGCGACCCCGGCGCAGCGCGAGGCTTACTTTGCGGCGTTCCGTGAATACCTGAAACAGGCTTACGGCCAGGCGCTGGCGATGTACCACGGGCAGACCTATCAGATTGCCCCTGAACAGCCGCTGGGCGATGCCACCATCATTCCTATCCGCGTGACGATTATCGATCCAAACGGTCGTCCACCGGTACGCCTGGACTTCCAGTGGCGTAAAAACAGCCAGACCGGAAACTGGCAGGCGTACGACATGATCGCTGAAGGCGTCAGCATGATCACCACTAAACAGAACGAGTGGAGCGATTTGCTGCGCACCAAAGGCATCGATGGCCTGACGGCTCAGCTTCAGTCCATCTCTCGTCAGAAAATTACCCTGGACGAGAAGAAGTAATGTCACAGCAGCTTAGCTGGGCGCGTGACGGCGAGACGTTGACGCTGACGGGAGAGCTGGATCAGGATCTGCTTAACCCGCTGTGGGACGCTCGCCATAACGCGATGCAGGGCGTGACGTTGATTGATCTCCATGGCGTCACGCGGGTAGATACCGCCGGTATCGCCCTGCTGGCGCACCTGGTGGCCACGGGCAAAAAGCAGGGGAGTAGCGTCACCCTGACGGGGGTAAGCGATAATGTCGTAACCCTTGCACAGCTTTACAATTTGCCTGAAGACGTATTACCTCGCTAACTTTTTCAGTACGTTACTTCCGAAAGCCCCGACAGTTTACGCGTCGGGGCTTTTTGCTTGTTTAAGACCGCGCCACTTTGCTCTAAGATGTTGAGCTTGTTTTCACTATCAGATGATGTAGACCCCATGGAAAATAATGAAATCCAGACAGTGCTGATGAATGCACTCTCCCTTCAGGAAGCCCACGTCTCTGGCGATGGCAGTCACTTCCAGGTTATTGCTGTGGGTGAGATGTTCGACGGAATGAGTCGCGTGAAGAAACAGCAGGCTGTGTACGCGCCGCTGATGGAATACATTGCGGATAACCGCATCCACGCCCTGTCGATTAAAGCGTTCACCCCACAGGAGTGGGCACGCGATCGCAAACTAAACGGTTTTTGAGCTGAGGGCGAAGCGCCCGCAGCACGGTTGAATTTATAAGAGAGCAAACGATGGATAAATTTCGTGTACAGGGACCCACGCGTCTCCAGGGCGAAGTCACAATTTCTGGCGCTAAAAACGCCGCGCTGCCCATTCTTTTCGCTGCGCTGCTCGCAGAAGAGCCGGTAGAGATCCAGAACGTACCGAAGCTGAAAGATATCGACACGACCATGAAGTTGCTCGGCCAGTTGGGCACCAAAGTGGAGCGTAACGGTTCCGTCTGGATCGATGCCAGCAACGTGAACAACTTCTCAGCGCCGTATGAGCTGGTGAAAACCATGCGTGCTTCCATCTGGGCGCTTGGCCCGCTGGTGGCGCGTTTCGGTCAGGGACAGGTTTCACTGCCGGGCGGATGCGCTATCGGCGCCCGTCCAGTCGACCTGCATATCTTCGGTCTGGAAAAGCTGGGCGCGGAGATCAAGCTGGAAGAGGGGTACGTTAAAGCGTCCGTCAATGGTCGCCTGAAAGGCGCGCACATTGTCATGGACAAAGTGAGCGTGGGCGCAACGGTAACCATCATGTCGGCTGCTACGCTGGCAGAAGGCACTACCATCATCGAAAACGCCGCCCGAGAGCCGGAAATCGTGGATACCGCGAACTTCCTGGTCGCGCTGGGGGCGAAGATCAGCGGGCAGGGCACAGACCGTATCACCATCGAAGGCGTTGAACGTCTGGGTGGTGGTGTGTACCGCGTACTGCCAGACCGTATCGAAACCGGTACTTTCCTGGTAGCGGCTGCCATTTCTGGCGGTAAGATTGTTTGTCGTAACGCACAACCGGATACCCTGGATGCGGTGCTGGCGAAACTGCGCGATGCGGGTGCGGACATTGAAATTGGTGAAGACTGGATCAGCCTCGATATGCACGGGCAGCGTCCTAAAGCCGTTAACGTGCGCACTGCGCCACATCCGGCATTCCCGACGGATATGCAGGCACAGTTCACCCTGTTGAACCTGGTGGCCGAAGGCACAGGCTTCATCACGGAAACTATCTTCGAAAACCGTTTCATGCACGTACCGGAACTGATCCGTATGGGTGCGCATGCTGAGATTGAAAGCAACACGGTCATTTGCCACGGCGTTGAAAAACTGTCCGGTGCGCAGGTGATGGCGACCGATCTGCGCGCGTCTGCGAGCCTCGTACTGGCAGGTTGTATTGCAGAAGGGACTACCGTTGTCGATCGTATCTACCACATCGATCGTGGTTACGAGCGTATTGAAGACAAACTGCGCGCGCTGGGTGCGAATATCGAGCGTGTGAAGGGCGAGTAATCGTTCCGGCACCCCCCTGCCAGAACAGGCCGGGGGATTGCTGTTCCTGTAAATCCGGGTGCATCAGTCCTGATGTGCTTTCTTCGCTTTGCTCTGGCGCATCATGCGCGTTCTGTCGATAAATTCATGAGTAAT
The DNA here is from genome assembly GCF_048284255.1 of Enterobacter cloacae complex sp.6700776. Taxonomy (NCBI): domain Bacteria; kingdom Pseudomonadati; phylum Pseudomonadota; class Gammaproteobacteria; order Enterobacterales; family Enterobacteriaceae; genus Enterobacter; species Enterobacter cloacae complex sp.6700776. The sequence continues at coordinate 93,649 of NZ_JBLVYK010000007.1, forward strand.
GGGATCGTGATAGCGTGACGGCCATATCACCCACGGATGCGTATCCAGCGCCGTCGCAATAATCAGTTCCCCCTTCGGCCATGGGCGGGTCAGGGCGTTTGCCAGCGTCGACGAGCTCAGCCCATGACGACGTGATTCGGCAGCCAGCGATGTCCCTTTTTTACGCAGTGCCGCAATAATGTCAGCAGAATGCCAGTCGATGAATTTTGTATCCATAATGCTGTCCTTGTGTTCGTTATCGTCCACGTCGTTTCGTGTGAAAAGACAGCATTACTATACTCACTTCGAACATCTGTTCTAAAAAGTTCATGTTACGAGAAGCAATATTCAGAATAAGGCACGGCTTTATACATACGGCCTGTAACCTGATGAGCTTACGCGTAAATGTAATTTATTGGTGCGTACTGGAACCTCCCTACGAGATCGCAGGGAGATGAGGAGGGGATTAACGGTCGCGCTGGACGGCGATGTGCGCGAGGCCGATTAGCGCATCACGCCATGGGCTGTCGGGAATGACCTGAATTGCGGCGATGGCTTTGTCTGCTTCTTCTTCAGCACGCTGACGCGTCCATTCAAGGGAACCACAGATGGCCATTGTTTCCAGTACCGGTTCCAGAAGATGGCGACCATTTCCCTGCTCGATAGCCTCCCGGATCATTTTCGCCTGCTCTGGTGTGCCATTGCGCATCGCGTGGAGCAGCGGCAGCGTTGGTTTGCCTTCGTTCAGGTCATCGCCAACGTTTTTACCGAGCGTTTCGCCATCCGCGCTGTAGTCCAGCAAATCATCAATCAGCTGGAACGCGGTGCCGAGGTAACGGCCGTAGTCCTGAAGCCCTTTTTCCTGAGCTTCGCTACAGCCAGCCAGAATGCCGGAGCACTGCGCGGCGGCTTCAAACAGACGTGCGGTCTTGCTGTAAATCACCCGCATATAGTTTTCTTCGGTGATATCCGGGTCGTTGACGTTCATCAACTGTAGGACTTCGCCTTCAGCGATAACGTTTACGGCTTCTGACATCACTTCCAGCACCTTCAGCGAGCCAAGGCTGGTCATCATCTGGAAGGCTCGGGTATAGATAAAATCCCCTACCAGAACGCTTGCCGCATTACCAAACGCGGCATTGGCGGTGGCTTTGCCACGACGCATGTCTGATTCATCCACAACATCGTCATGAAGCAGGGTGGCGGTGTGGATAAATTCGATCAGCGCCGCGATCGTGACGTGGGCATTTCCCTGATAGCCAACCGCGCGTGCGGCCAGAATGGCAATCATCGGACGAATACGTTTACCGCCGCCGCTGACGATGTAATAGCCCAACTGATTGATCAGCTGAACGTCAGAGTTGAGTTGCTCCAGGATTGCTGCATTCACACCCGCCATATCTTGCGCGGTTAACTCATTGATTTTTTCTAAATTCATCGCAAAAGCCGGGCTTTTTATCCTGTTTATCCCACACGAGATGGGTACACAAAGGGTTTCGGTTTATAAATAGTATTGCTGATTGTACTGAAAAAATGGCTCAGATAAACGTTACCGTACGTGTTGTGTTTTTTTTCTTCATGTATTGATGGTAGCACTTGTCAAAGGCTCGCGTTTTGCGTAATATTCGCGCCCTATTGTGAATATTTATAGCGCACTCTGAATCATACGAGGATGTGCGCGGAAGCGGAGTTTATATGTACGCGGTTTTCCAAAGTGGTGGTAAACAACACCGAGTAAGCGAAGGTCAGACCGTTCGCCTGGAAAAGCTGGACATCGCAACTGGCGAATCTGTTGAGTTCGCTGAAGTTCTGATGATCGCAAACGGTGAAGAAGTCAAAATCGGCGTTCCTTTCGTTGATGGCGGCGTTATCAAAGCTGAAGTTGTTGCTCACGGTCGTGGCGAGAAAGTTAAAATCGTTAAGTTTCGTCGTCGTAAACACTATCGTAAGCAGCAGGGCCACCGTCAGTGGTTCACTGATGTGAAAATTACTGGCATCAGCGCCTAAGACCTGAGGAGAGATTTAAATGGCACATAAAAAGGCTGGCGGCTCCACACGTAACGGTCGCGATTCAGAAGCTAAACGCCTGGGCGTTAAGCGTTTCGGTGGCGAATCCGTTCTGGCGGGTAGCATCATCGTTCGTCAGCGTGGCACCAAGTTCCACGCGGGTACCAACGTAGGTTGCGGTCGTGACCACACTCTGTTTGCTAAAGCAGACGGTAAAGTGAAATTTGAAGTTAAAGGCCCGAACAACCGTAAATACATCAGCATCGTTGCTGAGTAAGGTTTTCTCGGTCCGGTAACGGATTAAAGCCCCGCAACGTGTTGCGGGGCTTTTTACATTGGAAACCCGGAAAATTTTCTGTAGGGAAAACGGGCATGAAGCAGCAGGCCGGCATTGGTATTCTTTTGGCGCTCACTACCGCGATGTGCTGGGGTGCACTGCCAATTGCAATGAAGCAGGTACTGGAAGTGATGGAACCGCCCACGGTGGTGTTTTATCGCTTCCTGATGGCAAGTATAGGCCTGGGCGCCATTCTGGCCGTCAAAGGTAAGCTGCCACCGCTGCGCATCTTCCGAAAACCGCGCTGGCTGGTGTTACTGGCTATCGCGACGGGCGGTCTGTTCGGTAACTTCATTCTGTTCAGCTCTTCCCTGCAATATCTTAGCCCTACAGCGTCGCAGGTGATTGGTCAGCTATCACCGGTCGGCATGATGGTCGCCAGCGTATTCATCCTCAAGGAGAAGATGCGCGGTACGCAGATCATCGGGGCAAGCATGCTGCTTTGCGGTCTGGTGATGTTCTTTAACACCAGTCTGATCGAGATTTTTACCCGCCTGACGGATTACACCTGGGGTGTCATTTTTGGGGTGGGTGCAGCAACGGTCTGGGTGAGTTATGGCGTCGCGCAAAAGGTGTTATTGCGTCGTCTTGCCTCACAGCAGATCCTCTTTTTGCTGTACACTTTGTGTACACTGGCATTATTGCCGTTAGCTAAGCCGGGGGTGATTACCCAGCTCAGCGACTGGCAACTGGCGTGCCTCATTTTTTGTGGGCTGAACACGCTGGTCGGTTATGGCGCGCTGGCTGAAGCCATGGCGCGCTGGCAGGCAGCACAGGTGAGCGCCTTAATCACGCTTACCCCGCTGTTTACGCTGTTATTTTCAGATTTGTTATCAATGGCCTGGCCCGATGTCTTCGTCAAGCCGATGCTCAACCTGTTGGGTTATCTCGGTGCGTTTGTCGTGGTTGCGGGCGCGATGTATTCCGCCATTGGTCATCGTCTCTGGGGGCGTTGGCGCAAAAATGAAGCGGTTGTAATAGTCCCCCGCTCAGGCGAATGAGTTACGGAGAGTAAAATGAAGTTTGTTGATGAAGCGACGATTCTGGTCGTGGCAGGTGATGGCGGTAACGGTTGTGTAAGCTTCCGCCGTGAAAAATATATTCCTCGTGGCGGTCCTGACGGCGGTGACGGTGGGGACGGTGGCGACGTGTGGCTGGAGGCGGATGAAAACCTCAACACGCTGATCGACTACCGTTTCGAAAAATCTTTCCGCGCCGAACGTGGGCAGAACGGCCAGAGCCGCGACTGTACCGGTAAACGCGGTAAAGACGTGACGATCAAAGTGCCGGTAGGTACGCGTGTCATCGATCAGGGCACGGGCGAAACCATGGGTGATATGACCAAACACGGTCAGCGCCTGATGGTGGCGAAAGGCGGCTGGCACGGTCTGGGTAACAGCCGTTTCAAATCTTCCGTTAACCGTACCCCGCGTCAGAAAACCATGGGTACCCCGGGTGATAAGCGCGACCTGCAACTGGAACTGATGCTGCTGGCGGATGTGGGGATGCTGGGTATGCCAAACGCCGGTAAATCGACGTTTATCCGTGCGGTCTCTGCGGCGAAACCAAAAGTGGCGGATTATCCGTTTACGACACTGGTACCGAGCCTGGGCGTTGTCCGTATGGATAACGAGAAGAGCTTCGTGGTCGCTGACATCCCGGGTCTGATTGAAGGGGCAGCAGAAGGCGCCGGTCTGGGGATTCGCTTCCTGAAGCACCTTGAGCGTTGTCGCGTACTGTTGCACCTCATCGACATCGATCCAATCGACGGTTCCGATCCGGTTGAAAACGCCCGTATCATTATCGGTGAGCTGGAGAAATACAGTGAAAAACTGGCGCAAAAACCGCGCTGGCTGGTATTTAACAAGATCGACCTGATGGATAAAGCGGAAGCTGAAGCGAAAGCTAAAGCGATTGCCGAAGCGATGGGTTGGGAAGATAAGTACTACCTGATCTCTGCCGCCAGCCAGGTTGGCGTGAAAGATCTCTGCTGGGATGTGATGACCTTTATCATCGAGAATCCGGTTGTTCAGGCAGAAGAGGCGAAACAGCCTGAAAAAGTTGAATTCATGTGGGATGACTACCACCGCCAGCAGCTCGAAGAGCTGGAAGCGGATGAAGATGATGAAGACTGGGACGATGACTGGGATGAAGACGACGAAGAAGGCGTCGAGTTCATCTACAAGCACTAACCTCAGTATAAAGCCCCTTAACGGGGCTTTTTTTTATCCTATTTTCGCCGGTAACCAACAGCTGGCGATGAGGCCGCCCTCAGCGCCGTTCTCCAGCGTTAAATAGCCATGATGGAGCTGTACGATACGCTGTACGATGCTCAGCCCAAGGCCGCTGCCGCCGTAGCGCTGGTCGAGACGTCGGAAAGGTTCGGTGATCGACTGGCGGTGTGCCTCATCAATACCCGGCCCCTGATCGGTAACGCTCACCCGGGTACCGCTCTCCGTCGCTGTTAATGCCACTTCAATGGTTGTGCCTGCCGGGCTGTAGCGGGCGGCATTCTCCAGAAGGTTCCTTAGCATCAGACGTAACAGGACGGCGTCGCCCTGTACCGTCATCGCGCTGTGGGCCGGCCATATCACCGTATGCTCTTTGGCTTCATGCTCCAGGCTAAGCGGAGCAATGATCGTCTCAGTCCAGTTCACGGTATCGTAATGGCCGCTGGCCATCGCCTGTCCGGCACGCGCCAGCATCAGCAGCTGTTCCACCGTGTGCATCAACTGATCGATCCGGTTTATCAGTGGTGTGGCCTGCGGGGAACCGGACTGAGCCATCAGTTCCAGATGGAGCCTGATCCCCGCAAGCGGCGTACGTAACTCGTGTGCCGCATCGGCGGTAAACAGGCGTTCCTGTTGAATAGTGTGATCCAGCCGGGCGAGGAGTTGATTGAGCGATGTGGTCACAGCGCCTATCTCTTCCATATCAGAATACATCGGCAGGGGAGTCAGATTATCCGCCGAACGGTTCGCAAGGCTGACGCGAAGTTTGTTGAGTGGTCGGGTGATCCAGGTGACGGCCCAGAATGAGAAGAACAGGGTAAAACCGACCATCACCAGAGAAGGGACCAGCAGGGAGGCAATGGCTTCGCGGATCTCTTTTTCGACATGGTTGTTGCGCGCTTTCGCAGACAACGTTTCATTCACCAGAAAACCGATTTGCTCGCGGCTCTCATGCCACAGCCAGACTACGCTAACCAGTTGAAAAAATAGCAGTATAACCGCCAGCAACACCATTAATCGCCGGCGCATACTGTTCATTTCTGGCTCTCCAGACGGTAACCCACGCCACGTACGGTTTTGATGCGATCTTTACCGAGCTTGCGGCGCAGATTATGAATGTGAACTTCAAGCGTGTTTGATCCTGGATCGTCCTGCCAGGAGTAGATGTCCTGTTGCAGCGTTTCACGGTGCACGGTCTGCCCGCTGCGCATGATCAGACGCGTCAGCAGAGCGAACTCTTTTGGGGTCACTTCCACAGGCTGAGACTGGCGCAGCACCTGCTGAGTTTGCAGATTGAGGGTGATATCCCCGTCCGTCAGCAGGTTGTCGCTGTGGCCCTGATAGCGGCGGATTAACGCCCGTACGCGAGCCTGTAGCTCGGCAAGGGCGAAGGGTTTTACCAGATAATCGTCAGCGCCAGAATCCAGCCCGTTAATTCTGTCTTCAATGGCATCGCGGGCGGTGAGAATCAATACGGGATTCTCCACTCCGCGACGACGCCACTGGCAGAGCAGCGTCGCGCCGTCTTTATCCGGCAGTCCCAAATCCAGGATCACAAGGCTGTATTCTCCGCTCTGGATCAAGGCATCTGCTTCAGCCGCCGTGGCGGCACAATCCAGGGCGTAGCCCTCATTCCCCAGTGCCAGCGCTAACCCTTCCTGTAATAACAGATCGTCTTCAACTATCAGTAGTTTCATCGCTAGTTATTCTGGTAGATGTCCTTATAGAGCCTGCTTTCGAAACGCACCAGTGGAATGCGACGATTGCGCTGGTCAGCCGGTTCGACGGCATAGCCGGACAGATACTGCACAAAGGCCATGCGTTGCCCGCTGGCTGTCGTGATAAAACCGGCAAGGTTGTAAACGCCCTGCAGGGAACCCGTTTTGGCTGACACTTTGCCATCCACGCCTGCAGCGTGAAGGCCCGCACGGTACTGAAGTGACCCATCGTGTCCGGCGAGCGGAAGCATTGTAATAAAGTTTAGCTCAGCGTCATGCTGAGCGATGTACTGCAACACCTGCATCATGGTGGCCGGTGAGATCAGGTTATGGCGCGATAAACCGGAACCGTCGACAGCGATCGTATTGCCCAGATCGATACCCGCCTGCTGGCGCAGGATCTGACGTACGGCATCAGAACCGGCCCGCCAGGTTCCTGGCACACCAAAGCGCGCGTGTCCAATCATACGGAACACCGTGTCGGCAATCATGTTATCCGACTTTTTCAGCATAATCTTAAGCAAATCATGCAGTGGCGCGGACTGTTTGCTGGCAATCACCGTGCCTGGTTCATTCACCTGCGTCTGGCGCAGCAGCGTTCCGGTGTAGGTTATGCCCGCCTGCTTCAGTTCATCTTTAAAAATGGCACCGGCATAGCCTGCGCCATCCTGAATGGCAAAGGCCAGCGGGAGGGGATCGGCCCGCTGGGTCAGGCAGCCGGTGAGCGTATAGCGATTGAGATCGCCCGGTACCACGTCGAGCTCACAATACTGCGCCTCCGGGGAGCCTTTCGCCAGCGTCCGCACCTGGCTGAACATCGTGACCGGGTAGTAAGACGCCACGCGGATAAACGCTAAGTCATTGGGTTTTGGCGCGCTGTAAAGCGATACGGAGAAGCAGTTACGGTCAACGATGGCGGCGGCTGGCGGGGCGCTAAAGCACTGCGTCATGTCGTTCCATGGCCAGCCAGGCGCTTTATCGTGGCTGGCGAAAATGGAGGTGTCGATCAGCACGTTGCCATCAATTTTTGTTACGCCGGATTTTTTCAGTACCGCCACCATGTTGCGGACATCCTGGCGCTTAAAGGTGGGATCGCCACCAAAACGGGCGATAAGATCGCCTTTCAGTTCGCCACCCTCAACGTTACCTCTGGTTTCAAGGGTGGTAGTAAAACGGAAGTCAGGCCCGAGCTGGAGCAGGGCGGCGAGGGCAGTGATCACCTTCTGGGTACTGGCAGGCAGCGCCATCTGTTGACTGTGATAGTCAATCTCGGGAGCCTGCGCGCCAACCTTCTGCACCATCAGGGCAAGGTTCGCGCCGGCGGGCAGTTGATTAATGTACTCATCAACATTCGCGGCCTGAACGGTGAACGTTATACTGGTAGTCAATCCGATGATAAAACTGGAAAATCGCATAATCTCGCGCTAACAACCCGAAAACAAACCGTCATACTACGGTGCATGGCACTGTAAAGTAAACGATGACCCATAGTGAACTTCGCGGTAAAATGCGTATCAAATTGAAAAATTGCTGCTGACCTGGGGCGTTGCTCCCGGGTCGGTTTTCTTTTTGCTTCTGGCCTGTTCAGGTGGGCTGGAGCAGGGAACACTGCTCCCAACAGGAATGTTTAAGAGGTATAACAAATGCAAGCTATTCCGATGACCTTACGTGGTGCCGAAAAACTGCGCGAAGAGCTGGATTTTCTGAAATCCGTACGTCGCCCTGAAATCATCGCCGCTATCGCGGATGCGCGTGAGCATGGCGACCTGAAAGAGAATGCTGAATACCACGCGGCGCGTGAGCAGCAGGGTTTCTGCGAGGGGCGTATCAAAGATATCGAAGCGAAACTGTCCAACGCGCAGGTTATCGATATCACTAAAATGCCAAACAACGGTCGCGTGATCTTCGGCTCTACCGTCACCGTCCTGAATCTGGACAACGACGAAGAGCAAACCTATCGCATCGTGGGTGATGATGAAGCGGACTTCAAACAGAACCTGATTTCGGTGAACTCCCCGATTGCTCGCGGCCTGATTGGCAAAGAGCAGGATGATGTTGTGACTATCCGCACCCCAGGTGGCGAAGTGGAATACGAAATTATTAAGGTTGAATACCTGTAATTCGCTTCTCTTCTAAGATGTTGATACATTGTAAAGAAAAGAAAAAGGCCGCATAGCGGCCTTTTATCAACTCAAGGAGCATGGCATTTTGCTCGCCTGCTGAAAGAAATCCCTCGTTTCACACAGAAAATGTGTTTGATTCAGGATATCCTTAACGTGGCAGCGAGATTTTGCGCTCTTTAGATGGGCGATAGAGCACCAGCGTTTTACCGATGACCTGTACATTACAGGCGCCGGTTTCGCGCACGATGGCTTCCACGATCAGGTTTTTAGTGTCTCTGTCTTCAGAGGCGATTTTCACCTTGATCAGCTCGTGGTGTTCCAGCGCTTGTTCAATCTCGGCAAGCACCCCTTCGGTCAAACCATTGTTGCCAAGCATCACTACAGGCTTGAGCGGATGTGCCAGACCTTTAAGGTGCTGTTTTTGTTTAGTACTCAGATTCATCGTATATTTTTGCTTACGTTGGGATTGAAAACGGTTCATTCTACCGCCATCTCCCTAATATCGCCAAATAGCTGCGTAGAAATTTACGTCACAGGCAAGTAACGATGAACCAGGACGGAAATGTTAAATGACAGGTAAAAAGCGTTCTGCCAGCTCCAGCCGCTGGCTTCAGGAACACTTTAGCGATAAATATGTTCAACAGGCGCAGAAAAAGGGGTTACGTTCCCGCGCCTGGTTTAAACTTGATGAAATACAGCAAAGTGACAAACTTTTTAAACCGGGAATGACGGTGGTCGACCTCGGTGCGGCACCTGGCGGATGGTCCCAGTATGCGGTTACGCAGATCGGCGGAACGGGCCGAATCATCGCATGCGATCTTTTACCAATGGATCCCATCGTCGGTGTCGACTTCCTTCAGGGCGACTTTCGTGATGAATTAGTGCTTAAAGCATTACTTGATCGTGTAGGTGACAGTAAGGTCCAGGTTGTCATGTCGGATATGGCACCAAATATGTGTGGAACACCGGCGGTGGATATCCCCCGCGCCATGTATCTGGTGGAACTAGCGTTAGAAATGTGTCGTGATGTACTAGCGCCTGGTGGTAGTTTTGTTGTGAAGGTGTTTCAGGGCGAAGGTTTCGAGGAGTATCTTAAGGAAATTCGCTCCCTGTTTGCGAAGGTCAAAGTTCGTAAGCCGGACTCTTCCCGGGCCCGTTCCCGTGAAGTGTATATTGTAGCGACCGGGCGAAAATGATAACCGGTAGATTTCAGGCGAAAGTTTGAATGAAACTGGATATAGAGTATCCTGACGCTGTTTTTAACACAGTTGTAATATGAGGTTAATCCCTTGAGTGACATGGCGAAAAACCTAATACTCTGGCTGGTCATTGCCGTTGTGCTGATGTCAGTTTTCCAGAGCTTTGGGCCCAGCGAGTCGAATGGCCGCAAGGTGGATTATTCTACCTTCCTGCAAGAGGTCAATCAGGACCAGGTTCGCGAAGCGCGTATCAACGGACGTGAGATCAACGTTACCAAGAAAGATAGTAACCGTTACACGACTTACATTCCGGTGAACGATCCTAAGCTGCTTGATAACCTTCTGACCAAAAACGTCAAAGTGGTAGGCGAGCCGCCGGAAGAACCAAGCCTGCTGGCTTCTATCTTCATTTCCTGGTTCCCGATGCTGCTTCTTATCGGCGTCTGGATCTTCTTTATGCGCCAGATGCAGGGCGGTGGTGGCAAAGGTGCCATGTCGTTCGGTAAGAGCAAGGCGCGTATGCTGACGGAAGACCAGATCAAGACCACCTTTGCTGACGTAGCAGGTTGTGACGAAGCAAAAGAAGAGGTGGGTGAACTGGTTGAATACCTACGCGAGCCGAGCCGTTTCCAGAAACTGGGCGGTAAGATCCCGAAAGGCGTCCTGATGGTCGGCCCTCCGGGTACCGGTAAAACCCTGCTGGCAAAAGCCATCGCGGGTGAAGCGAAGGTGCCGTTCTTTACTATTTCAGGTTCTGACTTCGTTGAAATGTTCGTGGGTGTCGGTGCATCTCGTGTGCGTGACATGTTCGAGCAGGCTAAGAAGGCAGCACCGTGCATCATCTTCATCGATGAAATCGACGCCGTAGGCCGCCAGCGTGGCGCAGGCCTGGGTGGTGGTCACGATGAACGTGAGCAGACGCTGAACCAGATGCTGGTTGAGATGGACGGCTTCGAAGGTAACGAAGGTATCATCGTTATCGCGGCAACTAACCGTCCGGACGTACTTGACCCTGCGCTGCTGCGTCCAGGCCGTTTTGACCGTCAGGTTGTGGTCGGTCTGCCGGATGTTCGCGGTCGTGAACAGATTCTGAAAGTGCATATGCGACGCGTACCGCTGGCGCCAGATATCGACGCGGCAATCATCGCGCGTGGTACTCCAGGCTTCTCCGGTGCGGATCTGGCTAACCTGGTCAACGAAGCAGCCCTGTTTGCCGCTCGCGGTAACAAGCGCGTGGTGTCCATGGTGGAATTCGAGAAAGCGAAAGACAAAATCATGATGGGTGCGGAACGTCGCTCCATGGTGATGACGGAAGCGCAGAAAGAGTCCACGGCATATCACGAAGCGGGCCACGCGATTATCGGTCGTCTGGTGCCGGAACACGATCCCGTACACAAGGTGACGATTATTCCGCGCGGTCGTGCGCTGGGTGTGACCTTCTTCCTGCCTGAAGGCGACGCGATCAGCGCCAGCCGTCAGAAGCTGGAAAGCCAGATTTCAACCCTGTACGGCGGTCGTCTGGCTGAAGAGATTATCTACGGTGCGGAACATGTTTCCACCGGTGCGTCGAACGATATTAAAGTGGCGACAAACCTGGCGCGTAACATGGTGACTCAGTGGGGCTTCTCCGACAAACTCGGTCCGCTGCTGTATGCAGAGGAAGAGGGCGAAGTATTCCTGGGCCGCTCTGTGGCAAAAGCGAAACATATGTCCGATGAAACGGCACGTATCATCGATCAGGAAGTGAAAGCGCTGATTGAACGTAACTACGCTCGCGCCCGTCAGATCCTGAACGACAATATGGACATCCTGCATTCGATGAAAGATGCGCTCATGAAATATGAGACCATCGATGCACCGCAGATTGACGACCTGATGGCGCGCCGCGAAGTGCGTCCGCCAGCAGGCTGGGAAGACCCAGGCGCGTCTAACAATTCTGACAACAATGGCACCCCGCGTGCACCGCGTCCGGTCGATGAACCGCGTACGCCAAACCCGGGCAACACCATGTCAGAGCAGTTGGGCGACAAGTAAGTCACTGCTGTTGAAGCGTTTGTCTGTACATCAAACCCTGGAGCGTGCTCCGGGGTTTTTCTTTTTTATATAACCATGCAAATAACAGGGATTTAGCCATGAAACTCTTCGCCCAGGACTCGCATCTCGACCTTTCACATCCGCATGTGATGGGGATCCTGAATGTCACGCCTGATTCCTTCTCTGACGGCGGCACGCATAACTCGCTTATCGACGCGGTTAAACACGCGAATTTAATGATCAACGCGGGTGCCACCATCATTGACGTTGGAGGGGAGTCAACGCGGCCTGGCGCGGCGGAGGTTTCGTTGGAAGAAGAGCTGGCGCGCGTGGTGCCGGTGGTGGAGGCTATCGCCCGGCGCTTTGAAGTGTGGATCTCCGTTGATACCTCCAAACCCGAAGTGATCCGTGAAGTGGCGAGAGTGGGCGCTCACATTATCAATGATATCCGCTCGCTGACCGAGCCGGGTGCAATTGAAGCCGCCGCTGAAACCGGGCTACCGGTGTGTCTGATGCATATGCAGGGCCAGCCTAAGACAATGCAGGAGGCGCCAAAATATGAAGATGTGTTTGCCGACGTCACCCGCTTCTTTATTGAGCATATCGAACGCTGTGAACGTGCGGGTATCGCAAAAGAGAAATTGCTGCTCGACCCGGGCTTCGGTTTCGGTAAAAATCTCTCACACAATTACGCGTTGCTTGCGCGCTTATCAGAGTTTCATCAGTTCGGCCTGCCACTGCTGGTGGGAATGTCGAGAAAATCGATGATTGGTCAGTTGTTGAATGTCGGGCCGAACGAACGTCTGAGCGGCAGTCTGGCCTGCGCGGTGATTGCCGCGATGCAAGGTGCACACATCATTCGCGTCCATGACGTAAAAGAAACAGTAGAAGCCATGCGTGTGGTGGAAGCCACACTGGCAGCGAAGGAAAACAAACGCTATGAGTAATCGTAAATATTTTGGTACCGATGGCATCCGTGGGCGCGTAGGCGATGCGCCAATTACCCCTGACTTTGTCCTGAAGCTGGGTTGGGCGGCGGGTAAGGTACTGGCGCGTCATGGCTCCCGTAAGATCATTATTGGTAAAGATACCCGTATTTCGGGTTATATGCTGGAGTCCGCGCTGGAAGCCGGGCTGGCGGCGGCGGGGCTTTCAGCTTCCTTTACGGGGCCAATGCCGACCCCTGCTGTTGCCTATCTGACTCGTACCTTCCGTGCGGAAGCGGGCATCGTCATTTCAGCTTCTCATAATCCGTTCTATGACAACGGTATCAAATTCTTCTCCATCGACGGCACTAAACTGCCGGATGACGTGGAAGAGGCGATTGAAGCGGAAATGGAGAAAGAGATCACCTGTGTCGACTCCGCTGAGCTGGGTAAAGCCAACCGTATTGTCGATGCCGCAGGCCGCTACATTGAATTCTGCAAAGGCACGTTCCCGAATGAACTGAGCCTGGCACACCTCAAAATTGTGGTGGACTGTGCAAACGGTGCGACCTATCACATTGCGCCGAATGTTTTCCGCGAGCTGGGCGCGAAAGTGATCACCATCGGCTGCGAGCCGGACGGTCTGAACATCAATGAAGAAGTCGGCGCGACAGACGTGCGTGCCTTGCAGGCGCGTGTACTGGCTGAAAAAGCCGATCTGGGTATTGCCCTGGATGGCGATGGCGACCGTGTGATCATGGTTGACCACGAAGGTAACAAGGTCGACGGGGATCAGATCCTCTACATCATTGCGCGTGAAGGCCTGCGTCAGGGGCAACTGCGCGGTGGCGCGGTGGGCACGCTGATGAGCAATATGGGTCTGGAGCTGGCGCTGAAACAGCTGGGCATCCCGTTTGTTCGCGCGAAAGTGGGTGACCGCTACGTGCTGGAAAAACTTCAGGAAAAAGGCTGGCGCATTGGCGCGGAAAACTCCGGCCACGTGATCCTGCTCGATAAAACCACCACCGGTGACGGCATTGTGGCGGCGCTTCAGGTTGTTGCCGCGATGGCGCGTAACCATATGAGCCTGCACGATCTGTGCAGCGGCATGAAAATGTTCCCGCAGATCCTGGTGAACGTGCGTTTCACCGCTGGTAAAGGCGACCCGCTGGAAAATGATAACGTGAAAGCGGTGATGGCAGAGGTGGAAGCGACGCTTGGCAGCCGTGGACGCGTCCTGCTGCGTAAGTCGGGTACCGAGCCGCTGATCCGCGTGATGGTGGAAGGTGAAGACGAAGCGCAGGTAACTGAATTTGCGCACCGCATTGCGGATGCAGTGAAAGCTGCATAATCTTTCAGAATAAGTGTTTAAAAAGGCGGCGTTTGCCGCCTTTGTTTTAAGCAATTAATGGCTTTTTGCTGTTTTTTTCCGCAGTTGATACAATGCCTCGAAAATGCCCTTGCGAAGGTGATTCGCTTTGGTTAGTATTCACACCCGCTTCAGTGGGAAACAAAATCCTGCTAATTGGTCGAAGCATTGGTATGCGGCAAATCCGCAAGGAACAGGTTGATTATGTACGAAGCTCTTTTAGTTATTTTCCTTATTGTAGCCATCGCTCTCGTAGCGCTGATTATGCTGCAGCAAGGTAAAGGCGCTGATATGGGAGCCTCCTTCGGAGCAGGCGCTTCCGGTACGCTGTTCGGTTCAAGTGGTTCTGCGAACTTCATGACCCGTACGACGGCGATTCTGGCTACGCTGTTCTTCATCATCAGTCTGGTGCTGGGCAATATCAATAGCAACAAGACCAGTAAAGGAAGCGAGTGGGAAAACCTGAGCGCGCCAGCAAAAACTGAGCAAACTCAGCCAGCTGCACCGGCTAAGCCAACCAGCGATATCCCGCAGTAAGTATTCAGTACCGAGGTGGTGGAATTGGTAGACACGCTACCTTGAGGTGGTAGTGCCCTAACGGGCTTGTGGGTTCGAGTCCCATCCTCGGTACCAATATTCCAGAAGAAAGACGTCGCGAGACGTCTTTTTTTTCGTCTGTACATTCTGTGTTTCCGATCTATTGTAGGGCGGGTAAGCGCAGCGCCGCCCGCCGTTTTGCCCGGTGGCGCTGCGCTTACCGGGCCTACGAAGACCACAAAAAAGGCGCCCATTGGGCGCCTTTTGCATGTCTTGCTGTCGATTACTTCTTATCGCTGTGTTCCAGGTTCTCAACCTGCGGCAGACCATTACCGGAATTCGCGGAGAGCAGGCCATTCTCAACATAGTTGAACAGCTTCTCACGGGTATCGGTGATGTCCAGGTTACGCATGGTCAGCTGGCCAATACGATCGTCCGGAGAGAATACTGACTCACCTTTCTCCATGGTCAGACGTTCTGCTTTATAGGTCAGGTTGTCAGACACGGTATTGAGGATGGAGTAATCATTGCCGCGACGCAGTTCCAGCGTCACTTCGCCGGTGATTGCGCTCGCCACCCAACGTTGCAGGGCGTCACGCAGCATCAGCGCTTGTGGATCAAACCAGCGACCCTGATACAGCAGTTTGCCCAGCTGACGGCCATGAGCGTGATACTGCTCAATGGTGTCTTCGTTGTGAATACCGGTCAGCAGACGCTCGTAAGCGATGTGCAGCAGCGCCATCCCCGGAGCTTCGTAAATGCCACGGCTTTTCGCTTCGATGATACGGTTTTCGATCTGATCGCTCATACCCAGACCGTGACGACCGCCGATGCGGTTTGCTTCCAGCATCAGTTCAACATCGTCTGAGAAGGTTTTACCGTTCAGGGCAACCGGATGACCGCGTTCGAAACGCACGGTCACTTCTTCCGCCGGGATCTTCACGTTCTCATCCCAGAATTTTACGCCCATGATCGGGTTAACAATTTTTACGCTGGAGTTCAGGAATTCCAGGTCTTTCGCTTCGTGCGTCGCACCCAGCATGTTGGAGTCGGTTGAGTAGGCTTTCTCAACGGACATCTTATAGTCAAAGCCGCAGGCAATCATAAACTCAGACATTTCATGACGGCCACCCAGTTCGTCGATGAAGTCGGTATCCAGCCACGGTTTGTAGATCTGCAACTCGGCGTTGGTCAGCAGACCGTAACGATAGAAACGTTCAATATCGTTGCCTTTATAGGTACTGCCATCACCCCAGATGTTCACGCCATCTTCTTTCATGGCGGCGACCAGCATGGTGCCGGTGACAGCACGACCCAGCGGAGTGGTATTAAAATAGGTCAGGCCGCCGGTAGTGTTATGAAAAGCACCGCACTGGATAGCGGCAATGCCTTCAGCGACCAGTTGCTTACGGCAGTCAATCAGACGTGCGTTCTCTGCGCCATACTCCATGGCACGACGAGGGATCGCGTCATAATCTTCCTCGTCCGGCTGACCCAGGTTCGCAGTATATGCATACGGAACCGCTCCCTTCTGGCGCATCCACAGCAGTGCAGCGCTGGTATCCAGGCCGCCTGAGAAAGCGATGCCAATACGTTGTCCTACCGGAAGATGCTTGAGAATCGTCGTCATAGAATAAAACCCTGCTTGATTGACTGATTAGAGACCGCTTTCGCTCTCTTGTGCATTTTTATGCAAAATAAGTGAGTATTCATTTAATCATCTTTTGTCGAAGACCGAAAGAGACTCGTGCGTTTTTTGTAAAAAATTTGGTCTGTTCTGTCTGGCAGAAGCTGGGTTGACAGGTGGGGTCAACTATCAATATACTAAACGCCGATTTTACGTCCCGTCTTCGGTACCAAATCCCAGCATTATTTGCAAATTCTGTCCAAAACGCGTAGAATTTGCCACGTTTCAGGCGCGGGGTGGAGCAGCCTGGTAGCTCGTCGGGCTCATAACCCGAAGGTCGTCGGTTCAAATCCGGCCCCCGCAACCACTTTCCTATAAAGTTCTTTTTCAAATATACTGTGAAGACTTAGAGCCTTCGTAGCTGGATTTGAAAAAATTCTTTCGGAAAGTGCTCCAGGCCACAGTTGTGGCTATAGGGTTCAGTTATCTAAAGCCCCGATTTATCGGGGTTTTTTGTTATCTGACTACAGAATAACTGGGCTTTACGCCCTTTTTTTATGTCTTGGGGGTGGGCTTGTCCACATTAGAGCAAAAATTAACAGAGATGATTACTGCACCGGTCGAAGCACTGGGCTACGAACTGGTCGGCATCGAATTCGTTCGCGGCCGCACATCGACGCTGCGCATCTATATTGATAGTGAAGATGGCATCAATGTTGATGATTGTGCTGATGTCAGCCACCAGGTGAGTGCGGTTCTTGATGTTGAAGATCCGATTACCGTTGCGTACAACCTGGAAGTTTCCTCACCTGGCCTCGATCGTCCGATGTTCACGGCCGAGCACTATGTGCGCTTTACCGGTGAAGAAGTGGCTCTCGTTCTGCGTATGGCCGTACAGAACCGCCGTAAATGGCAGGGAATTATCAAAGCCGTTGATGGTGAAATGATCACGGTGACAGTCGAAGGCAAAGATGAAGTGTTCGCGCTGAGTAATATCCAGAAGGCGAACCTGGTTCCCCACTTTTAACAGTCTGGATTGAGGTGAAAAGCCCGCGATGAACAAAGAAATTTTGGCTGTTGTTGAAGCCGTCTCCAACGAGAAATCACTGCCGCGTGAGAAGATTTTCGAAGCGCTGGAAAGTGCACTGGCTACAGCAACCAAGAAAAAATACGAACAAGAGATCGATGTTCGCGTAGAAATCGATCGTAAAAGCGGTGACTTCGATACATTTCGTCGTTGGGTAATCGTTGAAGAAGTGACCCAACCGACCAAAGAGATCACCCTGGAAGCGGCACGTTTTGAAGACGAAAGTCTGAACGTGGGTGACTACGTTGAAGATCAGATTGAATCTGTCACCTTCGACCGTATCACCACCCAGACCGCGAAGCAGGTTATCGTGCAGAAAGTTCGCGAAGCCGAGCGCGCGCTGGTTGTCGATCAGTTCCGCGATCAGGAAGGCGAAATCATCACTGGCGTGGTGAAGAAAGTGAACCGCGATAACATCTCTCTGGAGATCAAATCCGAAGGGCTGCCGGGTAACGCTGAAGCCGTTATCCTGCGTGAAGACATGCTGCCGCGTGAAAACTTCCGCCCAGGCGACCGTATTCGTGGTGTGCTGTATGCCGTACGTCCTGAAGCACGTGGTGCACAGCTGTTCGTGACGCGTTCTAAACCAGAAATGCTGGTTGAACTGTTCCGTATCGAAGTGCCGGAAATCGGCGAAGAAGTTATCGAAATCAAAGCGGCGGCCCGCGATCCGGGCTCCCGTGCGAAAATTGCGGTGAAAACCAACGACAAGCGTATCGACCCGGTCGGTGCTTGCGTCGGTATGCGTGGCGCACGTGTTCAGGCGGTTTCTACCGAACTGGGCGGCGAGCGTATTGATATCGTTCTGTGGGACGACAATCCGGCGCAGTTCGTGATCAACGCAATGGCACCGGCTGATGTGGCGTCTATCGTTGTTGACGAAGACAAACACACCATGGATATCGCTGTAGAAGCGGGCAACCTGGCGCAGGCGATTGGCCGTAACGGTCAGAACGTACGTCTGGCGTCACAGCTGAGCGGCTGGGAACTCAACGTGATGACCGTTGATGACCTTCAGGCCAAGCATCAGGCTGAAGCCCACGCGGCGATCGATACCTTCACCAAATACCTGGACATTGACGAAGACTTCGCCACTGTGCTGGTTGAAGAAGGTTTCTCTACGCTGGAAGAACTGGCCTACGTGCCAATGAAAGAGCTGCTGGAAATTGACGGTCTGGATGAACCAACCGTTGAAGCCCTGCGTGAACGCGCTAAAAACGCACTGACCACCCTGGCGCTGGCTCAGGAAGAAAGCCTTGGCGATAAGAAGCCGGCTGATGACCTGCTGAATCTGGAAGGTCTTGATCGTGCGATTGCGTTCAAGCTGGCTGCCCGTGGTGTTTGTACGCTGGAAGATCTCGCTGAGCAAGGCGTTGATGACCTGGCTGATATCGAAGGTTTAACCGACGAGAAAGCCGGCGAACTCATCATGGCCGCACGTAATATTTGCTGGTTCGGCGACGAAGCGTAATAAACTGTAGCAGGAAGGAACAGCATGACTGATGTAACTGTAAAATCGCTGGCTGCTGAGATTCAGACCTCCGTGGACCGCCTGGTACAGCAATTTGCTGATGCAGGGATCCCGAAGGCCGCTGATGACTCGGTGACCGCGCAAGAAAAACAAACCTTGTTAGCGCACCTGAACCGTGAACACGGCTCTACGCCTGACAAGTTAACGCTGCAGCGCAAAACGCGTAGCACGTTGAACATCCCTGGTACCGGTGGCAAAAGCAAATCGGTACAAATTGAAGTCCGCAAGACGCGCACCTTTGTAAAACGTGATCCGCAAGAGGCAGAACGCCTTGCTGCGGAAGAGCAGGCACAGCGTGAAGCGGAAGAACAAGCTCAGCGTGAGGCAGAAGCCACTGCTAAACGCGAAGCAGAATTAAAAGCTGAACGTGAGGCCGCAGAAAAAGCGAAACGCGACGCCGGTGAAAAAGCGAAGCGTGACGCTGCGGAAAAAGACAAAGTGAGCAATCAACAGACCGACGAAATGACCAAAACTGCCCAGGCTGAAAAAGCCCGCCGTGAAAATGAAGCTGCCGAGCTGAAGCGTAAAGCGGAAGAAGAAGCCCGCCGCAAGCTTGAAGAAGAAGCTCGCCGCGTCGCCGAAGAAGCGCGTCGCATGGCAGAAGAAAACGAGAAGAACGGTGTGAATACCGCTGAACCAACTGAAGACAACAGCGATTATCACGTCACCACCTCTCAGCATGCACGTCAGGCAGAAGACGATAACGACCGTGAAGTTGAAGGTGGTCGTGGCCGTACTCGCAGTACAAAAGCGGCGCGTCCTGCGAAAAAAGGTAACAAGCACGCTGAATCTAAAGCTGACCGTGAAGAAGCACGTGCAGCGGTTCGCGGTGGTAAAGGCGGTAAGCGTAAAGGTTCCGCTCTGCAGCAGGGCTTCCAGAAGCCAGCTCAGGCCGTTAACCGTGATGTTGTGATCGGCGAAACCATCACCGTTGGCGAACTGGCTAACAAGATGGCGGTAAAAGGCTCTCAGGTCATCAAAGCGATGATGAAGCTGGGCGCAATGGCCACCATCAACCAGGTCATCGACCAGGAAACCGCACAGCTGGTTGCCGAGGAGATGGGCCACAAAGTTATCCTGCGTCGTGAAAACGAGCTGGAAGAAGCAGTAATGAGCGACCGTGATACGGGCGCAGCGGCTGAACCGCGCGCACCGGTTGTGACCATCATGGGTCACGTTGACCACGGTAAAACCTCTCTGCTTGACTACATTCGTTCTACTAAGGTTGCCTCCGGCGAAGCGGGTGGTATTACCCAGCACATCGGTGCTTACCACGTAGAAACCGAAAACGGCATGATCACCTTCCTGGATACCCCAGGCCACGCAGCGTTTACCTCAATGCGTGCTCGTGGTGCTCAGGCAACGGATATCGTTGTTCTGGTTGTTGCTGCCGATGATGGCGTGATGCCACAGACCATTGAAGCTATCCAGCACGCGAAAGCGGCGCAGGTGCCTTTGGTTGTTGCAGTCAACAAAATCGATAAGCCAGAAGCCGATATGGATCGCGTTAAGAACGAACTGTCACAGTACGGCGTTATGCCGGAAGAGTGGGGCGGTGAAGCGCAGTTCATCCCTGTATCTGCAAAAGCAGGTACCGGTATCGACGACCTGCTGAACGCTATCCTGCTTCAGGCTGAAGTTCTGGAGCTGAAAGCGGTTCGTAAAGGTATGGCGAGCGGCGCGGTAATCGAATCCTTCCTGGATAAAGGTCGTGGTCCGGTTGCAACCGTTCTGGTTCGCGAAGGTACTCTGCACAAGGGCGACATCGTTCTGTGTGGTTTCGAATACGGTCGCGTTCGTGCGATGCGTAACGAACTGGGTCAGGAAGTGCTGGAAGCGGGTCCGTCCATCCCAGTGGAAATCCTCGGCCTGTCCGGTGTTCCGGCTGCCGGTGACGAAGTAACCGTGGTACGTGACGAGAAGAAAGCACGTGAAGTGGCGCTGTATCGTCAGGGTAAATTCCGTGAGGTGAAACTGGCTCGCCAGCAGAAATCTAAACTCGAGAACATGTTCGCCAACATGACTGAAGGCGAAGTTCACGAAGTGAACATCGTTCTGAAAGCGGACGTACAGGGTTCTGTGGAAGCGATCTCCGACTCCTTGCTGAAACTGTCTACCGACGAAGTGAAAGTGAAGATTATCGGTTCTGGCGTAGGTGGTATCACCGAAACCGACGCAACCCTGGCAGCTGCGTCCAACGCTATCCTGGTTGGCTTTAACGTTCGTGCTGACGCATCTGCGCGTAAAGTTATCGATGCTGAAAGCCTGGATCTGCGTTACTACTCCGTCATCTATAACCTGATTGACGAAGTGAAAGCAGCGATGAGCGGCATGCTGTCTCCTGAGCTGAAACAGCAGATCATCGGTCTGGCTGAAGTACGTGACGTGTTCAAATCACCGAAATTCGGTGCGATCGCGGGCTGTATGGTTACCGAAGGGACCATTAAGCGTCACAACCCAATCCGCGTACTGCGCGACAACGTGGTTATCTACGAAGGTGAGCTGGAATCCCTGCGCCGCTTCAAAGATGACGTTAACGAAGTTCGTAACGGCATGGAATGTGGTATCGGTGTTAAGAACTACAACGACGTTCGCGTTGGCGATATGATCGAAGTGTTCGAGATCATCGAAATTCAGCGTACCATCGCGTAATCTTCGTCAACTGAAGATTAATTAGCGTAGGCCGGGTAAGCGAAGCGCCACCCGGCAGTAATTTTAAAAAGGGGCTTAAGCCCCTTTTTTGTCTGGAGAATTTATTATGGCGAAAGAATTTGGTCGCCCACAGCGCGTCGCGCAGGAGATGCAGAAAGAGATCGCTCTCATTCTGCAACGTGAAATCAAAGATCCACGCGTGGGGATGATGACCACCGTGTCTGGCGTGGAAATGTCCCGCGACCTGGCGTACGCCAAAGTGTTTGTGACATTCCTGAATGACCAGGATGAAGACGCCGTGAAGAACGGCATTAAAGCGCTGCAGGAAGCCTCTGGTTTCATCCGCTCTCTGCTTGGCAAAGCGATGCGTCTGCGTATTGTGCCGGAGCTGACCTTCTTCTACGACAACTCGCTGGTTGAGGGTATGCGTATGTCCAACCTGGTGACCAGCGTGGTGAAACATGACGATGAGCGTCGTGTTAACCCGGCGGACGACAGCAAGGAGGACTGATGAGTCGTCCTCGTCGTCGCGGTCGTGACGTGCATGGCGTGCTGTTGTTGGATAAACCACAGGGCGCATCCAGCAACGACGTGCTGCAAAAAGTAAAGCGTATTTATAACGCCAATCGCGCGGGGCACACCGGCGCGCTGGATCCGCTGGCAACCGGGATGCTCCCGATCTGCCTGGGTGAAGCGACAAAGTTTTCCCAGTATCTGCTGGATTCCGATAAGCGCTACCGCGTGATTGCCAAACTGGGCCAGCGCACGGACACTTCCGATGCGGATGGTCAGGTGGTTGAAGAGCGCCCGGTAACCTTCAGCGCAGAGCAACTTGATGCGGCGCTGGAGAGCTTCCGGGGCGACACAATGCAGGTGCCGTCGATGTATTCGGCGTTGAAATATCAGGGCAAGAAGCTTTACGAATATGCGCGTCAGGGCATTGACGTTCCGCGTGAAGCCCGTCCGATTACCGTGTATGAGCTGTTGTTCATTCGCCACGAAGGTGATGAGCTGGAGCTGGAAGTGCACTGCTCGAAAGGGACCTACATCCGCACCATCATTGACGACCTCGGTGAAAAGCTGGGCTGCGGCGCGCATGTGATTTATCTGCGTCGTCTGGCGGTCAGCAAGTATCCGGTCGAACGTATGGTAACGCTTGAGCATCTGCACGCCCTGGCTGAACAGGCGCAAGCGCAGGGAATTGCGCCGGCAGATCTGCTGGATCCGCTGCTGATGCCAATGGACAGTCCGGCAGCAGATTTCCCGGTTGTTAATCTTCCTTTAACATCGTCCGTTTACTTTAAGAACGGAAACCCGGTCCGCACAACGGGGGCGCCGCTTGAGGGCCTGGTCCGTGTGACGGAAGGGGAGGAAGGCAAGTTTATCGGGATGGGCGAAATGGACGGTGAAGGGCGCGTTGCCCCGCGTCGTCTGGTCGTAGAATACCCGGTCGAAGCGTGACGGTGATAACGCCTCACCTTGCGATAAGCAGGGGAGACGAGTAGAATATCGCCGCTTAACGCCTGGTAAATTGTTTAACAATCTGCGGGGCGTACATGGGATAGCTGAATTAGAGATCGGCATCCTTACATTCTTTATACTTTGGAGTTTGAAAATGTCTCTAAGCGTTGAAGCTAAAGCTAAAATCGTTTCTGAGTTTGGTCGTGGTACTAACGACAGCGGTTCTACCGAAGTTCAGGTTGCACTGCTGACTGCACAGATTAACCACCTGCAGGGTCACTTTGCAGAGCACAAAAAAGATCACCACAGCCGTCGTGGTCTGCTGCGTATGGTTTCTCAGCGTCGTAAACTGCTCGACTACCTGAAGCGTAAAGATGTTGCACGCTACACCGCGCTGATCGAGCGTCTGGGTCTGCGTCGCTAATTCTTGCGAGTTTCAGAAAAGGGGGCCTGATGGCCCCTTTTTTCAACCAGACGGCAGCAATTCAGGGGAAACTATTGTATTGTTGCTATAAATGATCTTCATTGCAGAGGTTCGCGCGGCTAATGAGAGGCTTCACCCATGGGGGTGTCGGTTGTCATTAGTCGCGAGGATGCGAAGAAGGTCGGGTTAAATCGTCAGCACACCTGAGGTGTGCTTTCAAACATTTAAGAAAGGACAGAATTTTGCTGAATCCGATCGTTCGTAAATTCCAGTATGGTCAGCATACCGTCACGCTGGAAACCGGCATGATGGCTCGTCAGGCTACTGCTGCGGTAATGGTAAGCATGGATGACACTGCTGTATTCGTTACCGTAGTTGGCCAGAAAAAAGCTAAACCAGGTCAGGACTTCTTCCCACTGACCGTGAACTACCAGGAGCGTACCTACGCTGCCGGTAAAATCCCGGGTGGCTTCTTCCGTCGTGAAGGCCGTCCAAGCGAAGGCGAAACCCTGATCGCGCGTCTGATTGACCGCCCGGTTCGTCCGCTGTTCCCGGAAGGCTTCGTCAATGAAGTGCAGGTTATCGCAACCGTTGTTTCCGTTAACCCACAGGTTAACCCGGACATCGTAGCGATGATCGGTGCGTCTGCTGCCCTGTCACTGTCTGGTATCCCATTCAATGGCCCAATCGGTGCCGCGCGCGTCGGTTACATCAACGACCAGTACGTGCTGAACCCAACTCAGGAAGAGCTGAAAGAGAGTAAGCTGGACCTGGTTGTTGCCGGTACTGAAGCAGCGGTTCTGATGGTTGAATCTGAAGCAGAACTGCTGAGTGAAGACCAGATGCTGGGCGCAGTGGTCTTCGGCCACGACCAGCAGCAGATTGTTATCCAGAACATCAACGACCTGGTGAAAGAAGCCGGTAAACCACGTTGGGACTGGCAGCCAGAAGCGGTAAACGACGCGCTGAACGCACGCGTAGCTGCACTGGCAGAATCTCGTCTGAGCGATGCATATCGCATTACAGACAAACAGGAGCGTTATGCTCAGGTTGACGTGATCAAAGATGAAACCATCGCAACCCTGATCGCGGAAGACGAAACGCTGGACGCTAACGAGCTGAGCGAAATCCTGCACGCTATCGAGAAAAACGTTGTTCGTAGTCGCGTACTGGCAGGCGAGCCGCGTATTGATGGCCGTGAAAAGGACATGATCCGTGGTCTGGATGTGCGTACTGGCGTGCTGCCACGTACTCACGGTTCCGCGCTGTTCACCCGTGGTGAAACCCAGGCGCTGGTTACCGCTACCCTGGGTACTGCACGTGACGCACAGAACATCGATGAACTGATGGGCGAGCGCACTGACAGCTTCCTGTTCCACTACAACTTCCCTCCGTACTCTGTGGGCGAGACCGGTATGGTTGGCTCACCGAAGCGTCGTGAAATTGGTCACGGTCGTCTGGCGAAGCGCGGCGTGCTGGCAGTAATGCCAGAAGCAGACAAATTCCCGTACACCGTACGTGTCGTGTCTGAAATCACTGAATCCAACGGTTCTTCTTCCATGGCTTCCGTGTGTGGTGCCTCTCTGGCGCTGATGGATGCAGGCGTGCCGATCAAAGCCGCCGTTGCGGGTATCGCAATGGGTCTGGTGAAAGAAGGCGACAACTTCGTTGTTCTGTCTGACATTCTGGGTGACGAAGATCACCTGGGTGATATGGACTTCAAAGTGGCGGGTTCCCGCGACGGTATCTCTGCCCTGCAGATGGATATCAAAATTGAAGGTATCACCAAAGAGATCATGCAGGTTGCTCTGAACCAGGCTAAAGGTGCGCGTCTGCACATTCTGGGCGTGATGGAACAGGCTATCAACGCACCACGTGGTGATATCTCTGAATTCGCTCCGCGTATTCACACCATCAAGATCAATCCAGACAAGATCAAAGATGTTATCGGTAAGGGCGGTTCTGTTATCCGTGCACTGACCGAAGAAACGGGCACCACCATCGAAATCGAAGATGACGGTACTGTGAAAATCGCAGCAACCGACGGTGAGAAAGCGAAATATGCTATCCGCCGTATCGAAGAGATTACAGCAGAAATCGAAGTGGGCCGTATCTACAATGGTAAAGTGACCCGTATCGTTGACTTTGGTGCATTCGTTGCCATCGGTGGCGGTAAAGAAGGTCTGGTACATATCTCTCAGATCGCTGACAAGCGCGTTGAGAAAGTGACCGATTACCTGCAAATGGGTCAGGAAGTACCGGTGAAAGTTCTGGAAGTTGACCGCCAGGGCCGTATCCGTCTGAGCATTAAAGAAGCAACCGAGCAGTCTCAGCCTGCTGCGGCGCCGGAAGCTCCGGCTGCCGAACAGCAAGGCGAGTAAGGTTGCCATTTGCCCTCCGCGCAGGCGGAGGGCTTATTATCAGGCAGGACGCCTTGTTAAGCCGCCGGGGGACAGGACGTTCATCCAATAGTTGTCTTCGGGAGTGGGAAATGAAGCCTTTTTTGCGCTGGTGTTTCGTTGCGACAGCTTTAACGCTGGCAGGATGCAGCAACTCTGCCTGGCGTAAGAGCGAAGTCCTCGCAGTGCCATTGCAACCGACTTTGCAGCAGGAAGTGATTCTGGCACGCATGGAACAAATACTTGCCAGTCGGGCTTTAACCGATGACGAACGCGCACAGCTTTTATATGAGCGCGGAGTGTTGTATGATAGTCTCGGTCTGAGGGCATTAGCGCGAAATGATTTTTCACAAGCGCTGGCAATTCGACCTGATATGCCTGAAGTATTCAATTACTTAGGCATTTATTTAACGCAGGCAGGCAATTTTGATGCTGCCTATGAAGCGTTTGATTCTGTACTTGAGCTTGATCCAACTTACAACTACGCGCACTTGAATCGCGGTATCGCATTGTATTACGGCGGTCGTGATAAGTTAGCGCAAGATGATCTGCTGGCGTTTTATCAAGACGATCCTAATGATCCTTTCCGCAGCCTGTGGCTTTACATCGTTGAGCAGAAGCTCGATGAGAAGCAGGCCAAAGAAGCACTGAAACAGCGCTTCGAGAAATCGGACAAGGAACAGTGGGGATGGAACATTGTCGAGTTCTACCTGGGCAACATTAGCGAAGCAACGCTGATGGAACGCCTCAAGGCGGACGCAACGGATAACACCTCGCTCGCTGAGCATCTCAGTGAAACCAACTTCTATTTAGGTAAGTACTACCTAAGTCTGGGGGATATGGACAGCGCTACGGCACTGTTCAAATTAGCGGTTGCTAACAACGTACATAACTTCGTTGAGCACCGTTATGCATTGTTGGAATTATCGCTCTTGGGCCAGGAGCAAGACGACCTGGCAGAATCGGACCAGCAATAGCTGACGACATAAACATCAGCCCGTAATCTTTTGATTGCCATCACCTTCACTGGTGAGGGCGTTGTTGTTCGTCAATACACCTAATTTGAGCCGGTTCACACTTTTCAATGAAAATTGCTAATCATTTTCACGATGAGCTAAGTAGACTGGCCGCCATTAATATCGAGGCACTTGTACTACATGGCTGAATTCGAAACCACTTTTGCAGATCTGGGCCTGAAGGCTCCTATCCTTGAAGCCCTTAACGATCTGGGTTACGAAAAACCATCTCCGATCCAGGCTGAGTGTATCCCACACCTGCTTTCTGGTCGTGACGTGCTGGGCATGGCCCAGACCGGTAGCGGTAAAACCGCAGCATTCTCGCTGCCGCTGCTGAACAACATTGATCCGGACCTGCGTGCGCCGCAGATCCTCGTCCTGGCTCCAACCCGTGAACTGGCTGTTCAGGTTGCTGAAGCAATGACGGAATTCTCTAAACATATGCGCGGCGTAAACGTGGTAGCCCTGTACGGCGGCCAGCGTTATGACGTGCAGTTACGCGCCCTGCGCCAGGGCCCACAGATTGTTGTCGGTACGCCGGGCCGTCTGCTGGATCACCTGAAGCGCGGTACCCTGGACCTCTCTAAGCTGAGCGGCCTGGTACTGGATGAAGCAGATGAAATGCTGCGTATGGGCTTCATCGAAGACGTTGAAACCATCATGGCGCAGATCCCGGAAGGTCATCAGACCGCTCTGTTCTCTGCAACCATGCCAGAAGCGATCCGTCGCATTACCCGCCGCTTCATGAAAGAGCCGCAGGAAGTGCGTATTCAGTCTAGCGTGACCACTCGCCCGGACATCAGCCAGAGCTACTGGTCTGTATACGGCATGCGCAAAAACGAAGCGCTGGTCCGTTTCCTGGAAGCGGAAGATTTTGATGCGGCGATTATCTTCGTACGTACCAAAAATGCGACCCTGGAAGTGGCTGAAGCGCTGGAGCGTAGCGGCTACAATAGCGCAGCGCTGAACGGCGACATGAACCAGGCGCTGCGTGAGCAGACTCTGGAGCGTCTGAAAGATGGTCGTCTGGATATCCTCATTGCAACCGACGTGGCAGCACGTGGTCTGGACGTTGAGCGTATCAGCCTGGTTGTAAACTACGATATCCCAATGGACTCCGAGTCTTACGTTCACCGTATCGGCCGTACCGGTCGTGCGGGTCGTGCGGGCCGTGCGCTGCTGTTCGTTGAGAACCGCGAGCGTCGTCTGCTGCGTAACATTGAACGCACCATGAAGCTGACCATTCCAGAAGCCGAGCTGCCAAACGCAGAACTGCTGGGCAAACGCCGTCTGGAAAAATTCGCCGCGAAAGTACAGCAGCAGCTGGAAAGCAGCGATCTGGATCAGTACCGTGCGCTGCTGTCCCAGATCCAGCCTGTCGCTGAAGGCGAAGAGCTGGACATGGAAACCCTGGCCGCAGCACTGCTGAAAATGGCGCAAGGCGAACGTAGCCTGATTGTGCCACCTGATGCGCCGATGCGTCCTAAGCGTGAGTTCCGTGACCGTGACGATCGTTTCGAACGTCGTGGCGACCGTAACGACCGTGGTCCACGCGGTGACCGTCCAGAGCGTGGTGGTGAAGACCGTCCACGTCGCGAGCGTCGTGACGCTGGCGAAATGGAACTGTATCGCATTGAAGTGGGCCGTGATGATGGTGTTGAAGTTCGTCACATCGTTGGCGCGATCGCTAACGAAGGCGACATCAGCAGCCGTTACATCGGTAACATCAAGCTGTTCGGTTCACACTCAACGATCGAGCTGCCAAAAGGCATGCCGGGCGAAGTACTGCAGCACTTTACTCGCACCCGCATTCTGAACAAGCCAATGAACATGCAACTGATGGGTGATGCACAGCCTCGCTCTGACCGCGGTGGCGAACGCCGTGGCGGTGGTCGCAGCTTCGGTGGCGAGCGTCGTGAAGGCGGTCGTAGCGAAGGTCGCACTGGCGAACCTCGTCGTTTCTCCGGCGAGCGCCGTGAAAATCGTGGCCCACGCCGCGAAGAAGGCACCAGCCGTCGTCGTTTCGGTGACGCGTAAGCCTTTTCGCTTTTGACGTAAAGTAAAATATACAGCCCCGATAGTTGTTATCGGGGCTTTTTTTATTCCTTTTGTACTCCTGTACTGGTACAGTGCATCACATTAAAATGCACACCACATTTTTGACTGGAGATAAGGCCGCATGGCAACACTAACCACCACCCAAACGTCACCTTCGCTGCTTGGCGGCGTGGTGATCATCGGCGGAACCATTATTGGTGCCGGGATGTTCTCCCTGCCAGTGGTTATGTCCGGTGCGTGGTTCTTCTGGTCGCTGGCGGCGCTGGTTTTCACCTGGTTCTGCATGCTCCATTCCGGGCTGATGATCCTTGAAGCAAACCTGAACTACCGCATTGGCTCCAGCTTCGACACCATCACCCGAGATCTGCTGGGCAAAGGCTGGAACATGGTGAACGGGTTGTCCATCGCGTTTGTACTCTATATCCTGACCTACGCGTACATTTCAGCGAGCGGATCGATTCTGCATCACACCTTCTCCGAGATGTCGCTGAACGTTCCGGCGCGTCTGGCGGGTCTCTGCTTCGCGCTGGGCGTGGCGTTTATCGTCTGGATGAGTACCAAAGCGGTCAGCCGCATGACGGCGATCGTGCTGGGCGCCAAGGTCATCACCTTCTTCCTGACCTTCGGCAGCCTGCTGGGGCACGTCACGCCGGCCACGCTGTTTAACGTTGCGGAAGTGAACACCTCCTACACGCCATACCTGCTTATGACGTTGCCATTCTGTCTGGCGTCGTTCGGCTACCACGGCAACGTACCGAGCCTGATGAAGTACTACGGCAAGGATCCGCGCACCATCGTGAAATGCCTGATTTACGGCACGCTGCTGGCGCTGGGGCTGTATGTGATCTGGCTGCTGGGGACGATGGGTAACATCCCGCGTCCGGAATTTATCGGCATTGCGCAGAAGGGCGGTAACATTGATGTGCTGGTACAGGCGCTGAGTGGCGTGCTGAACAGCCGCAGTCTGGATCTGCTTCTGGTGGTCTTCTCTAACTTTGCGGTGGCGAGCTCATTTCTCGGCGTGACGCTGGGCCTGTTTGACTACCTGGCAGATCTGTTTGGTTTTGATGACTCTGCGATGGGGCGCTTCAAAACGGCGCTGTTAACCTTCCTGCCGCCGATTGTGGGCGGCCTGCTGTGGCCGAACGGTTTCCTGTACGCCATCGGCTATGCAGGACTGGCGGCTACCATCTGGGCGGCGATTGTACCGGCGCTGCTGGCGCGTAAATCACGTAAGCGCTTCGGCAGCCCGAAATTCCGCGTCTGGGGCGGAAAACCGATGATTGCGCTGATCCTGGTATTTGGTATCGGCAACGCGGTGGTGCACATGCTGTCGAGTTTTAATCTGTTGCCTGTGTATCAGTAAACAGAAAGCCCGGTGGCGCTACGCTTACCGGGCCTACAGGGATCGCGTAGGCCGGATAAGGCGAAGCCGCCATCCGGCAAAAAACTACCCCACCAACTCCTCTTTCACCTGCATCGCCAGATCAAATGAATGCAAACGCGCCTGATGATCGAAAATCTGGCCGTTGACCATAATTTCATCCGCCTGCGTTTCTCGTAGCACTGCCTCCAGACCGTGACGCACCTTCGCCTTATCACCCACCAGCGACATGCTCAGGGCCTGCTGCACGCCATACTGCTCGGAGGCCGACCACAGCTGATGCATATTTTCTACCGGTGGTGGCAACTGGCCCGTCTCGCCGCGACGCAGCTTCACAAACGCCTGCTGCATGGAGGTAAACAGGAATTCCGCGTCGCGGTTGCTGTCGGCGGCAATGATATTGATGCACACCATCGCATACGGCTTCTCAAGACGCTCGGAAGGCTTGAAGTTTGTGCGGTAGAGATGCAGAGCCTGATGCAGCATATCCGGTGCGAAGTGGGAAGCGAACGCGAACGGCAGCCCCAGCTGTGCGGCAAGCTGTGCGCTGTACAGACTTGAGCCTAACAGCCACACCGGGATTTTCTCGCCGTAGCCCGGCACCGGGCGCACGTGCGGGTTAGGATCGCTCGCATCGAACCAGTCTACCAGCTCCGCTACATCACGCGGGAAGTTGTCGATATCGCCGCTCATATGGCGACGCAGGGCGCGCATGGTCGGCTGGTCGCTGCCCGGCGCGCGGCCAAGACCCAAATCAATGCGACCGGGGTAGAGTGTATTCAGGGTGCCAAACTGCTCGGCAATCACCAGCGGGGCATGGTTCGGCAGCATCACGCCACCGGAGCCAAGGTGCAAAGTAGTGGTATTCGCCGCCAGATAGCTAATCAGTACTGAGGTGGCGGCGCTGGCGATGCCCACCATATTATGGTGCTCCGCCAGCCAGTAGCGGTGATAGCCACGTTTTTCGGCAAGCTGAGCCAGATCCAGAGAGTGCGAAAAGGCTTCTCTTGCCGAGGAGCCTTGTGGAATCGGTGCCAGATCCAGCACCGAAAACGGAATGGTTTTGTCAGTCATAACAGCTCACTTTGTCGACGGTCAATCTTTAATACTGCATTAAAAAATGATAACCGTTGTTAACAAAGTGAGCTTTTTTACCCCTGCAATTCCAGTCCGGCGAGACGTTTCCAGTAACCGTTGCAGTCGCTGTTTGCCGTCAGCGGCAGCGGCGAGGTGCCGTTTTCGTTGGCACGGAAGGCGTCCAGCATGGTGAACACGCCGGTATCGAGCGGCGAAAGACGCACCATATCCACCAGCCCATGCATTGACGCCAGCTCGTTGCCGAGGTTATAGACGTAACCGCTCATAGTCTGAATGCCGTTGAGGACAAACACCTGCTGATTCTCCTGTGACAGCATGCTGCGTCCGTTCGGGTACTTAATGCAGCAGGTTTCACACTCGTCTTTCGGGCGATCTTCGGAACGCGCGGTGAAGCAGCGGGCAGAGTAGGCCAGCGGCAGATGGCCGTAGCTCAGCACTTCGACTTCAAACTGATTGCGAATGCCCAGCTCGTCACACTGATTTAGCAGGTTGACCAGCCAGTCGCGGGAGAGCTCAACCGGCATGCACCAGCGTGTCATCCCCTTTTTGAGCAGCAGGCGCAAGGTCACCGCGTTATAGCAGTTCAGCGCATGTCCGGCGACAAACGGCAGCTTACGCTCGGCGCACATGTTCACCACGCCCAGGTCGCTCGCCTCCAGCAGGAACTCACCGTTTTCGACGTAGCGCTTCAGCTCGCCCAGTTCAGAGGACGCCTGCACCAGCGCCAGCGTCGAGAGCACCACCTGCTTGCCGCTGCCGGCCAGGCTTTTCGCCATATCCAGCCAGTCGCCCACTTTGGTGGCACGGCGCTTGCTGCACACCGCTTCGCCGAGGTAAATCACATCGGCGCTGCTGTTAGCCGCCTGCTGGTAAAAATCTTCCAGCGTCTCTTTTGGCCAGTAGTAAAGCACCGGCCCTAATGAATATTTCATGATTATCTCACTGCCATTTACGGTGATACGCGCCGAGCGTGGTTTGCGTGCCTTCGGACATCGCGCCGAGCGTCTCCATCCAGGCCGCCTGCGGGGCGTAGTTTTGCGGGTCCGCCATGCAGCGGTCGATGGCCTGACGCCACACCTTCGCCACCTGGCTCACGTAGGCCGGGCTACGCTGGCGGCCTTCGATTTTCACCGAGGCAATGTTGGCGGCCAGCAGTTCCGGCAGCAGCTCCAGCGTGTTGAGGCTGGTGGGCTCCTCCAGCGCGTGGTAGCGCTCGCCGTCCACCAGATAGCGGCCTTTGCACAGCGTCGGGTAGCCCGCGTTTTCACCGTCCTGATAGCGGTCGATTAACACATCATTCAGGCGCGACTCCAGCCCCTGCGGCGTTTG
This sequence comes from Enterobacter cloacae complex sp.6700776, assembly GCF_048284255.1. Lineage (NCBI taxonomy): Bacteria > Pseudomonadati > Pseudomonadota > Gammaproteobacteria > Enterobacterales > Enterobacteriaceae > Enterobacter > Enterobacter cloacae complex sp.6700776. Next base: position 126,175 of record NZ_JBLVYK010000007.1, read on the forward strand.
CTGCCAGCGAACGAAGCGGGCAGGCGAGCAGGCACCGACGGTGTTTGGCGATTCCCCGGTAAGATAGGAAGAAAGATAGCAGCGGCCTTCGGCCATGATGCACAGGCTGCCGAAGGCAAAAACCTCCAGCGGAACTGGCGTGACGCGCGCCAGTTGCTTAACCTGATGAATAGAGAGCACGCGCGGCAGCACCACGCGGGCTACGTCAAAGTGTCGATGATAAAAACGCACGGCCTCTTCATTGGTGGCCGATGCCTGAACAGAGACGTGGCGCTCAATATGCGGATAACGTTCTGCCGCATACTCAAGCATAGCGAGGTCGGCCAGGATCAACGCATCGGCGCCCAGCTGGGCCGCCATATCCACGGCGCGCTGCCAGCGGGCGTAGCCATCAGGATGGGCAAAGGTATTGATGGCGATGTGCAGTTTGCGCCGGTGCTGGTGAACGAAGTTAACGGCTTCCTGAAGCTTTTTCTCCGTAAAGTTAAGACCCGCAAAATGGCGGGCATTGGTATCATCTTTCAGCCCGATATAGACCGCATCGGCCCCATTTTCGATGGCCGCCTTAAGCGCCGGAAGGTTTCCGGCAGGGCAGAGCAGCTCCATAATTTATCCCGATGTTGTCGATCGCAGGGATCGTAAAAAATGTTAACGAGCTGGGATTTTAATTAACCCATACGCGACAATTTTTGATTTAAGGCAGCTAATGGCGTATTGATGGCACCAATAATGAGGTATACCGGACAACGGTTTGTTGATTTACGCCGCTATCTTCTTGTCGGGATATGGCAAAATAGCAGGACTATAGCTATCAGGGAGTAAAGCTCGTGCTGGATAAACTGCGTTCACGTCTCGTACAATTTGGCCCATCAATGCTGAGCGTGCCGGTAAAACTGGCGCCGTTCGCGCTTAAACGCCAGGTGCTGGAACAGGTACTGAGCTGGCAGTTCCGCCAGGCGCTACAGGACGGTGAGCTTGAGTTTCTGGAAGGCCGCTGGTTAAAGATTGAAGTACGCGATATCGGGTTGCGCTGGTTTACTTCCGTAGAGAACGATCGGCTTATCGTCCGTGAAACCGCCGAGGCGGATGTCAGCTTTAGCGCGGATGCCAGCGATCTGCTGATGATCGCCGCGCGCAAACAGGATCCGGACACCCTTTTCTTCCAGCGTCGTCTGGTGATTGAAGGCGACACGGAGCTCGGTCTGTACGTCAAAAATTTAATGGATGCCATTGAGCTGGAGCAGATGCCGAACGCACTGCGTATGATGTTGATGCAAATGGCAGATTTCGTTGAGGCCGGGCTAAAAACCCCGCCGGACAGTAAACACACTTCAGTAGGTGAACCATGCTGATTCGAGTCGAAATTGGGATTGATGCGCCGGGTATCGATGCGTTGTTACGCCGCTCTTTTGCAGGCGACGCCGAAGCTCAACTGGTTCACGATCTTCGCGAAGATGGCCTGATTACGCTGGGCCTGGTTGCCACCGACGATGAGGGGCAGGTGGTCGGCTACGTGGCGTTCAGTCCGGTGATTGTGCAGGGCGAAGAGTTACAGTGGGTCGGCATGGCGCCGCTGGCGGTGGATGAAAACTACCGTGGACAGGGCCTGGCACGCCAGCTGGTCTATGAAGGGCTGGATTCCCTGAATGAATTCGGCTATGCCGCTGTCGTCGTTCTGGGCGATCCGGCGTTCTACGAGCGTTTAGGCTTTGAGCCAGCGTCCAGATACGATCTGCGCTGCCACTGGCCAGGCACGGAAACATCTTTCCTGGTACATCCTCTGGCGGACGATTCGCTCGACGGCGTTACCGGTCTGGTGGAGTACCACGATCATTTCAATCGTTTTTAAGCAGGCTTTCGCGTAGCGCCTCGAAAGAGCCGTCCCCGTTGACGAGACGCTCTTTCTGGCGCTTCGTCAGCTGCTTGATGCGGTACTCCAGCCTGAGCGCCAGGGATCTGTCGCCCACGGCGGCTGAAAACGCCAGCTGAAGTTCACCTTTCCCCCGCAGTGCTTTCGCCCCTTTTCCCGTTTGATGTTGTAAAAAACGCCGTGCCACATCGGTAGTGATCCCGGTGTAGAGTGCGTTATCAGCGGTTCGGACAAGATAGAGAAACCAGCACACGGTAAACAGATTCAGTATGTTAAGGTGAACGCACCATAGCATGAGAGAGAGCGAAAATGGAAACACTGGCCGCCATTAACCGCTGGCTGGCAAAGCAGCATGTTGTGACCTGGTGCGTCTGTAAAGACGAGGAGATGTGGTGCGCAAATGCCTTTTATTACTACGATCCCGAGCGCGTGGCCTTTTACGTGATGAGCGAAGACAAAACGCGGCATGCGCAGATGACGGGCCAACAGGCAAAAGTGGCGGGCACGGTAAATGGTCAGCCTAAAACCGTTGCGCTGATCCGCGGGGTCCAGTTCAAAGGCGAAATTCGTCGCCTGGAAGGTGAGGAAAGCGACGCCCAGCGTAAACGCTATACGCGCCGCTTCCCGGTGGCCGCAGCGCTAAAAGCCCCGGTGTGGGAAATCCGCCTCGATGAGCTGAAATTTACCGACAACACCCTGGGCTTTGGCAAGAAGCTGCACTGGTTACGCACCGAGCAGGCGTAGCGCTTCGCGGTTAAAAGCTGGAAGATCGTCCGGCGTACGGCTGGTGATCAGCTGATCGTTATCGTTCACCACTTCCTGATCGTAGAACTCGGCGCCGGCGTTTTTCAGATCGATAACGATCGGTTTCACCGCGGTGAGCTTACGCCCGCGTACCACCTCGGCGCTGATCAGCAGCTGCGGGCCGTGGCAAATGGCAAACACCGGTTTACCGGTGCCGACGAAGTCACGGGTAAAGGTGACGAAACGCTCGTCCCCGCGCAGGGAATCCGGTGAATGGCCGCCCGGTAACAGCAGGGCGTCGAAATCCGACGGGCTGACGTTATCAATGGATTCGTCAATGGTCACGCTGGCTTCACCCTTGTGGCCCTTCACGGTTTTACCCGCTTCTTTTTCGATGGTGACCACCTCGTGGCCCGCCTTGCGGAATGCCTCTGCTGGCGACGTAAATTCTGAATCTTCAAACTCGTCGGTAATCAAGACTGCGATTTTTTTACCCATGCTTCCTCCGTTGTTTTCGCTTCAGACTGTTTTTTTCCCGTTTGTGGTAAATACTTACCGGTAACAGACTTTTAAGTGTGGTAGAGCAGGCCCAGATCGCAAACGGACAATTCTGTAAAGGGGACAAGATGAGTCAGGTACTGATTACCGGCGCAACCGGGCTGGTGGGTGGACATCTGCTGCGGCTGCTGATCCAGGATCGGCATATCAACTATATCGCCGCCCCGACGCGTCGCCCGCTGTTGGATATCACCGGCGTCTATAATCCGCACGATCCCCAGCTTACCGACGCGCTGGCGCAGGTGCAGGATCCCATTGATATCGCCTTTTGCTGCCTTGGCACCACCCGACGGGAAGCGGGCAGTAAAGAAGCCTTTGTCCATGCAGATTACACGCTGGTGGTAGATACCGCTCTGACGGCCAAGAAGCTGGGTGCTAAGCATTTCCTGGTGGTCAGCGCGCACGGCGCGAACGCAGGCTCGCCGTTTTTTTACAACCAGGTGAAGGGCAAAATGGAAGAGGCGTTAATCGCGCAGCAATGGGAGCGCCTGACCATCGTGCGGCCTTCCATGCTGATGGGCCACCGCGACGAACGGCGTTTTAACGAGTCTTTTTTCGCTCCGCTGTTTCGCATCCTGCCCGGTAACTGGAAGTCCATCGAGGCGCGGGATGTCGCGCAGGCGATGCTGAAAGAGGCACTGGCTCCGTCGCAAGAGGGGGTTAATATTATCCCTTCGGCAAAACTGCGTGAAATCGCGCAGGGCGAGGCGTAAACTTCCCCGGCTTATTAAATAACACCTTCCGGGGAATGGTATGACTGGTCAGTCTTCATCTCAGGCGGCAACACCTGTTCAGTGGTGGAAGCCCGCACTCTTCTTTCTTGTGGTCATCATTGGCCTCTGGTATGTGAAATGGCAGCCGTACTACGGTAAAGCCTTCACCGCCGCCGACACCCACAGCATCGGTAAATCGATTCTCGCGCAGGCCGATTCCAGCCCGCTTCGCGCGGCGTGGGATTACGCCATGGTCTATTTTCTTGCCGTCTGGAAAGCGGCGGTATTGGGCGTATTGCTGGGCTCGCTGATTCAGGTACTTATCCCGCGTAACTGGCTGATAAAAACCCTGGGACAACCGCGCCTGCAGGGCACGCTGCTGGGAGCGATTTTCTCCCTGCCGGGCATGATGTGCTCCTGCTGCGCTGCACCGGTGGCGGCGGGTATGCGCCGACAGCGCGTGTCGATGGGCGGCGCGCTTGCCTTCTGGATGGGTAACCCCCTGCTGAACCCGGCAACGCTGGTGTTTATGGGCTTCGTTCTCGGCTGGCATTTCGCGTTTATCCGTCTGGCGGCTGGCCTGCTGACGGTGGTGCTTGTCGCTACGCTAGTGCAGCACCTGGTGAAAGACAACGAGGCCGGGCCTGCCTCCGTTGAGCTGGACCTCAGCGATCCGCAGGGCAGTTTCTTAGCTCGCTGGGGCAAAGCGCTGTGGCAGCTTTTCTGGAGCACAATCCCGGTCTATATCCTGGCCGTACTGGTGCTCGGGGCGGCGCGCGTCTGGCTGTTCCCGCATGCGGATGGCGCTATCGACAACACGCTGATGTGGGTGATTGCGATGGCGGTGGCCGGTTGCCTGTTTGTGATCCCAACCGCGGCGGAGATCCCGATTATTCAGACCATGATGATGGCTGGCATGGGTACCGCACCGGCGCTGGCGCTGCTCATCACGCTGCCGGCGGTGAGCCTGCCGTCGCTGATCATGCTGCGTAAGTCATTCCCGGCGAAAGCGCTGTGGCTGACGGCGGGGCTGGTGGCGTTGAGCGGAGTGATTGTGGGGAGTATGGCGCTGGTGTGAAAGAAAGCCCGGTGGCGCTGGCGCTTACCGGGCTTACAGTCAGGTGTGAATTACTTGATATAAGTAAAGGCGGTGGTGACGTGCTTCACGCCGCTCACCCGGCTGGCGATATCCGCCGCCGCTTTCCCTTCACGTTCTGTCACCAGGCCCAGCAGGAACACTTCGCCGTTCTCAGTGGTTACTTTCACGTTTGAGGATTTCACCTGGTCGGTACCCAGCAGCTGGGAACGCACTTTGGTGGTGATCCAGGTATCAGATGACGCGGTGCCGAGACCAATCGGCTGGCCCTGGCGGATCTCGTTAAACACTTCCGCCGTACCTTCTACGCCCATCGCGATCTGTTTGGCGCGCGAGGCGAGTTCAGGGGTTGGCGCCTGGCCTGCCAGCAGAACTTTGCCCTGATAAGCCGTCACGTTAATGCGTGCTTCCTTCTTGATCTGTTCGTCTTTCGACAGCGCACTGTTTACGCGCAGCTCAAGCGTACCGTCATCCACCTGCGTCCCAACGGTACGCGGATCGGTCGCTGCTTTGGTGCCGACCGCTGCGGTACCGACTACAGCGGCAGCGATGCATCCCTGAAGCAGTAATGCAGACATCACGACTGCAAGGGCCGATAAAACCTTCATGAGAACTCCTTAATCATCCTGGTGAGGGAAAAGCGTGTTATCGATCAGATCGCATAAGCAGTTCACCGTGAGCATATGCATCTCCTGGATGCGGGCGCTACGGTGCGAAGGAATGCGGATCTCCACATCCTGCGGCCCCAGCAGGCCAGCCAGCTCACCGCCGTCGTAACCGGTCAGGGCGACAATCGTCATGTCCCGGGTTACTGCCGCTTCAACCGCCTTAACGATATCCCGGCTGTTACCGCGCGTGGAGATCGCCAGCAGCACGTCTCCGGCATGGCCTAAGGCGCGCACCTGCTTGGCGTAAATTTCGTCATGCAAACGATCGTTGGCAATCGCAGTTAAGACCACGTTATCGGTGTTTAGTGCAATGGCTGGTAAACTCGGTCGCTCGGTTTCGAAGCGATTGATCATGCTGGCAGCAAAATGCTGTGCGTTGGCGGCGGACGTGCCATTGCCACAACAGAGGATTTTGTTGCCGTTGAGCAGCGACTGAACCAGCGTCATCGCTGCACGCGAGATCGCGTCCGGAAGGGCTTCCGCTGCGGCAATCTGCGTTTGAATGCTTTCTGTGAAGCACACTTTTATTCGTTCGAGCACGGTATCCCTTTAAAATCTTATTTATGCGTCTTCGCCAAACGCGTTTTTAAGCCAGTCGATCGCATTTCCGGTGAAGGCTACCACATCGAAACGGCAATCCACAGTATCAAAACTCCCATTATGGCGGGCAAGCCACAAGTGGGCAGTCTGTAATAATTTTTGTTGTTTGGCGAGCGTCACGCTGGCGGCAGCACCGCCAAAACGGGACGACTGTCGGTAGCGTACTTCAACAAACACGATGGTTTGACCGTCTTTCATAATCAGGTCAATCTCGCCGCCGCGCCCGCGAACGTTGGCGGCGACAAAGCGCAGTCCTTTGCCTTCAAGCCAGCGGCGCGCTTTTAGCTCCCACGCGTCGCCGGTCTCTTTGCGGCTTAACTGGCCGGGACGATCTGCCCCTGCTGGTATTTGAGCCATGATAACTTCCTGTTAATCACACAATCCTGATCGGCGGTCAGATCGCCGGTATTCCCGTTAAGCTCAAAGCCCGGTACCTGGCGCATCTGGGTAAAGTGGTTTGCCAGCGCCCAGGCATCGACGCCCATCGCGTACAGACGCGCCAGGGAATAATCATTGCGCACCGCGCCCAGCGCCTGCTGCATCAACTGCGGGTTGCTGCCTGCCAGCATAGGGATCTCGCTGTATTGCAGTCCTTCCATTTCCAGACGGAAATCCGGGCCTGCGGTACCCTGTGCGCTGCGTGAGCTGGCGTAGAGCGTTGCGCCGCTCTGGCTGCCGTTACGCATGGCGATCATTGGTTTGATAAAGGCGATCTCTTCCGGCGTAGCGACGATGTACGCCGAATCCACTTTACCGCCGCCGCTGATTTGCGCGTCGGTAGGGGGGGCCGGGATCGTCAGACCGCCGATGGTGACGCTCTGCTGCTGCGGCAGGCTGGCGGATACCGGGCTACCGTTGAGGGCAATACCTGCCCCGCCGTTCACGCCCGCTCTCAGTTCGGAAGCTGAGCCAAATTTCTGCTGCAACACCACGCCACCGCCAAGGGTCTGCCACTCTTGCGCAAAGGCGTTGGCAACGCGGTCGCCCAGCGTGCTGCGTGGGATCAGCAGCAGCGGCGCCTGTTTGCCCTGCTCGTGGATATGACGGGCCGCATCGCGGGCTTCATCCTCCGGAGAGAGGGCGAAGTAACAGATATTGGCGCGGTTCTGAACCTGCTCAGGCTGGTTAAGCGCAAGCACGTTCAGCGTGGTGTTGCTCTTCATCAGCGCTTCCACGTTGTTTTTCAACAGCGGGCCGACAACGATGCTGGCCCCGTCCTGCTGAACCTGCGCCAACACCTGGTCAAGCGGCTGGGCGCTGGTGTCGTAGATTTTCAACTCTGCACCAGGGTTAGCGCTGGTGGTGGCCACAGCCTGCGGCTGGGCTGCTGGCTGCTGTTCCGGCTGCGCGGTTTGCGGCTGAGGTTGTTCTGCCGTCGCGGGCGCCGGGGTTTCAGCCGGGGCCTGTGTTGCCGCAGGCGCTGAGGTAGCGGGTTGCGTCGTTGGGGCGGTAACCGGATTCTGCATGGTGCCCTGGGCAGGGGTTTGCGCGGTGGTCAGGTCGCTGGTTTCGGCGGCTGACGGACTGACGACGTCATTCACATTCGCCGCCTGTGCTGCCTGCGCCGGAACGGCGCTGCCGGTGACGGCGGTAGTGCCGTTTTTCGCGGCTTCAAAACCTTGCTGAATGGCGCGGCCAAACACCGCTGCCTGGCCGTTTAACGGCAGCAGCAGGGCGATTTTGCTGGTGGAGGCGGGCTTAAAGTTTTGCACGTTCACCAGCTGCGTTGGCAGCATTTTTGCTCCCGGGTTTTGCGGGTAGCGCTTTTGCCAGTCGGTAATGCCGGCTTTCAGCATGTTCGGATCGCTGCGGTTGTTGAACCACATCTGTTGCAGATCCAGCCAGCCTTGCAGGACATTTTCATCGGCGTTGATCACCAGCGCTCTGGCCTGATCCTGGGTCATGGAGGCGAGTGCCTGCCAGGTTGCGTCAATATTTTTCTGCTTGTCCGCACCCGCGAGCAGAGGCTCCTGGGCAATCAGCGCGCGGAGAAGCGTCAGGGAGGGGCGACCTTGCTCAGCGGTGATACCGGCCTGCCAGAAACGGGCCTGCTGATTCTTATCCAGCGCGCTCAGTTCGATAGTGCCGAGGATCTTCTTCGCGCCGTCGAAATCTTTCTGCGCGACCTTCAGTTCTGCCGACAGCAGCGTCTGCTCATGGCGCTGATCGTCGTTAAGATCCTGCGGCAGCTGGCTGAACAGCTCGGCAGCCTGCTGGGTTTTTCCTTCCTTCAGCAGTGCACGAATGGCGAGTAATTGCCAGTTGATCCTGGTATCATTTGAACTCTGCGACATTTGTTGCAGATAAAAGCCAGAATCAGCCTGAGCGGATCCCTGCATATGAGCAGTGCTCTGGTCGGGTGCCTGGGTGCCGCAGCCGGTAAAGATCAGGGCTGCCAGCAGGAGGGGCACGCTGTGCGCGGCTTTTTTTCGAAGAAACGTTAACGGTACCATACTGTATCCAGTGATTTTTTTACGCAATGCTCAATATTAAATCGGCAATACGGACGAAACAATGAAACAACACGAAACGGCAGATAATTCTCAAGGCCAGCTTTATATTGTACCTACTCCTATCGGGAATTTGTCTGATATTACCCAACGTGCACTCACTGTATTGCAAGCTGTTGATTTAATTGCTGCTGAAGACACCCGTCATACCGGTTTACTGCTGCAGCACTTTGCCATTAACGCCCGTTTGTTTGCCCTGCACGATCACAATGAGCAACAAAAAGCCGAAACGCTGGTGGCGAAGCTGAAAGAAGGGCAGAACATCGCGCTGGTCTCCGATGCGGGTACGCCGCTTATCAACGATCCGGGTTACCATCTGGTGCGCACCTGCCGTGAAGCAGGGATCCGCGTTGTGCCGCTGCCGGGGCCGTGTGCTGCTATTGCCGCATTAAGTGCGGCGGGCCTGCCGTCCGATCGTTTCTGCTACGAAGGTTTCCTGCCTGCTAAATCCAAAGGCCGTCGCGACGTGTTAAAGGATCTGGAAGCAGAGCCGCGTACCCTGATTTTTTACGAATCAACCCACCGCCTGCTGGAAAGCCTGGAGGATATGGTTACCGTCTGGGGCGAATCCCGCTACGTGGTGCTGGCGCGCGAGCTGACCAAAACCTGGGAAACCATTCACGGCGCGCCGGTTGGCGAACTGCTGGCGTGGGTGAAAGAGGATGAGAACCGCCGCAAGGGCGAAATGGTGCTGATTGTCGAAGGGCATAAAGCGCAGGAAGACGCCCTGCCTGCCGATGCGCTGCGTACGCTGGCCCTGCTACAGGCTGAACTCCCCCTGAAAAAAGCGGCGGCGCTGGCGGCGGAGATCCACGGCGTGAAGAAAAATGCGCTGTATAAATATGCGCTGGAGCAGCAGGGGGAGTAAGCCCCTGCCGCCTGTTTTGCCGGGTGGCGGCTTCGCCTTACCCGGCCTACACCGTGTCAAAGCCTCACTATTTTCCCGGCATCGCCTCAAACACCAGCGTTTCCAGCGGTTGCAGCGTAATCACCACAGCGTTTTTATACTCCTCTGGTACGGTCGAATTACTGCCGTACACGGCTTTCAGGGTAAACTGCGAGCGCTCTCCTGCCGGGATCTCAAAATCTTTGGTTAAATCCAGGTAGTAACGTTGCGGCTTATCCGACGGGTTGCGTAAACCAAAAATCGCTTTGTCTTTACTCCATGAGGCCCAGCCGTAAACCTCAAGCGAAGTTGGGTCACCGCCAATCCAGTGCGTATCCACCAGCACGCTGGCATTCTCACGCGACCATTTCGCCGCCTGTGCCAGGGTGTCCCACTTCGCCTTGTTAAGCATGGACGGCGTGATGTACAGCTCCTGAAGTTGAGTTCCGGTCGCGAAGTAGCTCCAGACCTGATCGGCAAAATCACCGTCCGTTTGTACTTTCTCCAGTCCATAGTAAGCGTTCTCTGCACTGACGATCCCGTGGTACATCAGGGAGTTCAGCGGGAACAGCGGGCCTTTACGTACGATGGAGCGATAAGTTTCGGCATCCCGGTAGGTCATCCACTGCTGCACTGGCGTGCCGGGACCGTACAGGTTGATATCATCGCCCTGACGCCAGATTGAATCAGCATAGAACAGCCAGGACGGGCTCGCGTCGGTCCCGGTGGTCAGGTTGATAAACAGGTTCGGGTTTGCGCTGCGCATGTTGTGCAGCAGGGCAATGGACGCGTCAAAATCCGATGCAAATGGGCTGCCCTTGATATGCGAATTGGCGTTACCCATTCCGTCGAGCTTGAACGAGGTAATGTGCTCGTTTTTGATCAGCTTAATGATCTGATCGTTAAAGTTTTTAAAGTAGTTCGGCCCCGACAGCGCCAGCTTGCCGTCTACGGTTTCGAAACCATACTCTTTTGCATGCGAGACGCGAATATCGCGCGGCTTGTTGTAACCGCCCCACGGTGAAAGCCACAGCCCAACCGAGCTATGCAGGCTATCGGCTTTTTCCCTGACTTTGCCAAAACCGTTGCTGAATGCCGGGCCAAACAGCCAGCGTCCGGTGCGATCGTCCCAGCCATCGTCCAGCAGGAACGCGTCCAGCGCCACCCCGCGTCCGGCAATAAATTCTTTATTCCATTCGTCCATTCGCCCAATGACATCCTGCTCGGAGTAAGGAGTAAAGAAGCCGATGTCCATCCAGCTGTTGTAGTGCAGATAAGGCTTATAAGGCCGCGGGCGCACGGCATCGATAAACTGGTTTACGCTGCGCCGCAGCTGATTAGTTTCCGGGAAAGTGCCGAACCAGGTGGTAAAACTGACCGGTGTCTCAGGCAGAATTGGCGTTTTCAGCTCCACGTTGAGGTTCGTGGTGGCTTCATAAGCGTAAGTATTCACAATCGGTTTGTCTGGCAGGATGAAGAACGAGTCGGCCACGATTGGCGAGCTGTTAATCGCCCCGTCAACGTAAGGTGCCTGAGACTGCTTCTTCGTCGGGAAGAAGGTCATTTTCGCTACGTCCCGCGGCTGCCCGACGGCGGCGATGGTGTAGCCGATGCTGGCGTATTTTCCCTTCACCAGGTTCAGTTTCACCGTTACGTTAAAATCCGGATGCGTAAAGTCGATGACTATCGCGTTGTCCTGCTTTTCGACGTGCTTGATTTTGAAATCAGCGGTGTGGATTTTTGTTTCATCCGGCAGTGTCAGAAAGAACAACTCCTGTGGCGTGAGCGGATGGTTAGCCTTGCTGTCCGTTACTACTACCGTTGCATTTGCATCATCAAACGAAAGGGCAATATTGTTGTTACTGAGCGCGTAGTTTGCTGCCGCCGCGCCATGAGAAACACAGAGAGCCAGCAGCGAGAGAGTGAGCCTTGTTTTCATCGGGGTAAGATCCTTATCAGTAATGCTTCAGCATTCGGTTGATGGACTGTTCCAGCCAGTAGCGCTGGGTGCCGAAGTTAATACGCAGGTAGTTTTCGCCGTTTTGTACGTAGTGGCTGCCATCTTCGATGACCACGCCAGCCTGTTTGGCGAAATGTTGGGTTAGCGCCGTCGCACTGCGATCGTCCGCACTGACGTCTATCCAGGCGAGATACGACGACTCCGGGTTCATCATCTTCCATGCAGGGAAGTGGGTCTGGATGGCATCTGCAAGGTAGCGGGCATTGCCGCGCAGATAACCATTCAGCGCGTCGAGCCATGGCTGACCTTGCCGATAGGCCAGAATAATTCCCCACACGCCGAAGATATTGGGCGAGGTAATGGAGTTCTTCTCCAACTGCTGGCGGAAACGCTGGCGCAGCGAATCGTCTGGAATCATTGAGTAGGATGTTTTTAGCCCGCCAAGGTTGAAGGCTTTATTGGGGGAGGTCAGCACAATCAGGTTGTCCTGGGCGGCACAGCCCGAAGTCAGACAGCTGACGAATGTACCGTCCAGAATGTGCTCGGCGTGAACCTCATCAACCACCAGAATCGTGCCGTAGCGCTTACAGAGATCGGACACCTGGCGTATCTCATCCGCGCGCCAGATGCGGCCCGAGGGGTTATGCGGCGAGCAGAAGAACCACAGTTTTGGACGGTGAGTTTTGAGCTGAACTTCAATCAGATTAAAATCCAGCTGATAGCGGTTTTCCTTCACGCTCAGCGGATTTGCAAGCACCCGCACGCCCTGTCGCTGTGTCGCCATCGCAAACGGGTCATACACCGGGGTGTTCATCATCACGCAGTCGCCGGGATTGCAGAACGCCTGAACCGTATAGTGCAGCGTAGAAACGGTGCCGTAGGTCAGGGTGATCCATGACTTATGCACCTCAACCTGATGACGGGTGCGCTGGAAGGCGATGACCGCATCGTAGAATTCGTCGAAGCACCAGGTGTAACCGAAGGTGCCATGCTCCACGATGCGCTGAAAGCCTTCAATCACGGCGGGTGGCGAGGTGAAATCCATGTCTGCTATCCACAGCGGGATAAATCCCTCCGGGACATCACCGAAACGCGAACACACAAACGCATGATCCCATTTACGGCATTTATCGCTTTTACGCTCAATGATTCTGTCGAAATCAAACACAACGACCCCCTGTTAAATTAAGGCTTCAATGCCGGATTTGACGCTCTGCACCTGCGGGCCGATGATCACCTGAACGCTGTGGGCATCAAGCACCACGACTGACAAGGCGCCAGCGGCCTTCAGCGCCTGCTGGTCGATAAGCCCCATATCTTTCACCACCAGACGTAAGCGGGTAATGCAGTTGTCGAGCGACTCAATATTCTCTTTACCGCCAAGCGCGCGAAGAATAAGCCCATGATCGTATTTTGATTTTCCACGTGCCCGGGTATTGGCTTCCACCGCCTGGAGCGCACCCTGCGCGTCAACCTCACGGCCTGGCGTTTTTATATCGTGCTTGAGGATGTACCAGCGGAAGACGAAGAAGTAGATAGCAAACCAGGCAATACCCACCGGGAACAGCAGATACCATTTGGTCGACATCCCCTGCATGACGCCGAAGATCAGCAGATCCAGAATACCGCCGTCAGTGTTGCCGATGGTGACGCCGAGCAGCGCCATCACCATCAGCGCCAGGCCAGACATAACGATATGAAACGCGTAAAGCACAGGGGCAATAAACAGGAACAGGAACTCAATCGGCTCTGAAATACCCGTGACAACTGAAACCAGCACGCCTGAAAGCAGCAGCCCTTTAATCACCGGACGGTTTTCCGGGCGCGCGGTGCGGTAGATAGCGTAAGCGACGGCAGGCAGGCCGAAGATAAAGGTCGGCATAAACCCTTGCGATAAAAATGCCGTAACGTGCGGGCTAAACGGCAGACCCGCTTTCAGCTCGGCGTAGAAAATGTTCAGCGCACCGGCCACTTCCTGGCCGTTAACCATCTCAATGCCGCCCGCCGGGGTGAAGCGCACCATCGCCAGCAGAATGTGATGCAGGCCAAAAGGTTTGAGTAGCAGCACGCCCACGCCATACAGGAACGGTCCAAAGACGCTGGTGCTCTGGATGATATGACCAATCCCGGCAATGCCCATTGCCACATATTCCCACAGCAGGGGGATGACCAGGCCGACCAGCGACAGGGTGAGGGCGGTAACAATCGGAACAAAACGAATGCCGCTAAAGAAGGCAAATGCGTCGTGCAGCACCGTGTCCTGGAAGCGTTCGTGCAGGAAGTAGGTGATCACCCCTACCACAATGCCGCCGAGCACGCCCATCTCCAGCGTTTGAATGCCAAGCACGATGGATTGTCCCACCTGTCTCATGGTGGCGGCATCCGCAAGCTGGTGGGTGGCGGTCAGGTAGTAGTTGATGCTCATGTTCATCAGCATGTAGCCAACGAATCCGGCAAAAGCGCCCACCGCTTTATTACGCCTGGCAAGGCCCATTGGGATCGCCATGGCAAACATCAGCGGCAGATAGGTAAAAGCAAAGCCACCGACCATGGCGATAAAACCAAAGGTGAGCTGCGTTAACTCACCGCCCAGAAAGGGAAAACTTTTGATGGTGGAAGGGCTGGTGACAGAACTACCGATACCTAACAACAACCCCATAAAGGCCAATAGCGAAACCGGGAACATAAACGTCTTTCCCAGGCTCTGGAAAAACTCCCACGCTTTCGATTTAAACGACTTTTCCTGTGTCATGTAGGGACTCCTCGGATTTTTAGGATAATGGAAGGCGCTGTCCGGCTTAAGGACGCGCCTTCATATTTGCGAGGCTTATAGTTATTTTTTAGGTACTAACGTTATGCGCGATGGGTTCAGGCTTCAGCCGGAAGCAGCAGGCGGTTCGCCGAGCCGCAAACGGTGATTTTGCTTCTGACCACCTCTTTCATGGCATCCATGCCGACGCGCATGTAGAAGCGCGGATCGTTGCCCTGTGGGTTCTCGGCAAACCAGGCTTTGACTGCGTCAGAGAAGGCGATTTTCAGCTCTGTTGCGACGTTAACTTTGCAGACGCCCAGCTCAATGGTGCGGCGTACATCCTCATCCGGAACATCGCTCGCACCGTGCAGTACCAGCGGCACTGTCACTACCTCGCGGATCTCGGCCAGCCGCTGGAAGTCGATTTTTGGGCGTTTGGTATAGAGGCCGTGCGCGGTTCCGATGGCAACGGCGAGGCTGTCCACGCCTGTCAGTTCGACAAAGCGTTTTGCTTCCTGCGGGTCGGTCAGGAACGCGCTTTCGGCGTCGACGCTCATGTCATCTTCCACTCCACCCAGTCGGCCCAGTTCGGCCTCGACGCTACAGTCGTTGAGGTGACAGAAATCGACGACCGATTTCACCAGCTTGACGTTTTGTTCGAAGGGGTAATGGCTACCGTCGATCATTGCGCTACGTACGCCGGCATGGACTTTGCGGCGAATGTCATCCAGCGATTCGTGGTGATCGAGGTGTAGCGCCAGCGGCATGTCATAAGTAAGGGAATATGCGCTGCACAAGGCGTAGATCTCTTCCAGCGCAATATGTTTAAACGTCCCCGGCGTACCCGCGAGGATCACCGGGGATCGCATTTCGCTACAGACTTCGAGGATCGCCTGGATCGTCTCGGCGTTATGAATGTTAAAGGCCGGAACGGCATAGCCCTTTGCCTGTGCGTCCTGCAAAAGATATTTGGTGGAAATAATACTCATGAGCCTGTCCTCTTAAGCCTGCCACGGATGAATAACGACGCCCTGGACCACACGGTTAACCGTACCGCTGGCGGATGGCGTATCTGGCGTATTGCCAACGTGCAGAGACTGGGTCAGTGCGAAGACCTGGGCGTACATCAGGAAGCAGAACGCCTGCTCCATATCGTTAAATGAACGAGAAGGCGGCAGCAGGATATGCGGGCCAGCTTCAATGACCGGATCCGTTTCGGCTGCAATGGCTACTACCCGCATAGCCTGACGATCGCGACGTAGCTCGGCGAGCAGATCCAGATCGTACTGACGCGTGTACGGATGGCTGGAGACAAACACGACGACCAGCGTTTCGTTGTCCACCAGTGACTTAGGCCCGTGACGGAAACCCGTTGGCGAATCGTAGAATGCCGCCAGCTTACCGGCGGTCAGCTCCAGCACTTTCAGCGCAGACTCCCGTGCGGCGCCCTGTAATCCACCGCTGCCCAGATAAACAATGCGTTTCCACGGTTCGTGACCAAAGACGCCGGGGCTGAAATCGCCAAGCGAAGTGAGGATCGCCTGACAGCGATCGGACACGTTCCGGAACGTTTTGCTGTTGATCGTTTCCGGTGCGAATACCGCCAGGCAGCTCGCCATCATGGTGGTGATGCTGCTTGTCATCGCGAACCCGCGATCGTGCGTTTCGGCTGGCATGAGCAGAGCGCAGGCGTTATCGCTGTCGACGGCATTCTGGTACAGGCTGCCCGCTTCATTACAGGTGATCGACAGGTGGTAGCACTCCGGTACGAACTGATTCGCCAGCTCAACGGCGGCGACGCTCTCCGGGCTATTGCCAGAACGGGCGAAAGAGACCAGAAGCAGCGGGTGCGCAGGGCTGAAATAATCCATCGGGTTGGTGACCAGATCGGTCGTAGGTATCGCGACGATGTTTTTCCCCGTGTGGCTGGCAAGCCATGGCGCAATGATGTCGCCGATAAAAGCGGACGTACCCGCGCCGGTCAGAACGATCCGCAGATCGGGCTTGCGCAACAGTGGTGTCAGAAAACTGTCGATCGACGCGCGCAGATTATCAATATTGTTGAGCGAGCGAAGCCAGCTGGCTGGCTGCTGGCGGATCTCTTTTTCGGTCCAGGTGCCGGTGGTGGCGGTAGTGGTTTGTGGCATAACTCAGTCCTTAGTCGTGTGAATTCCACATCAGACGCTGGCAAACGTGTCGCTATCTTTCGTTTCGTTTCACTTGTTCACTTTAGCAGTTAAATAAAATCTATAGAAAAGAAATCGAAAGTTCAATGGCGTAAAAGAAATAAAACGAAAAGTGTGATCCCGAAAGGAAAGGAGAAATTCAAGGAAAGGAAAAGAAAGGCCTTACGATCGTCTTCCGTAAGGCCAACAGGGCACACTGTGAAAGGGCTACAGGGAAAGAGCCTGACCCTGGATCCAAATCTGCCGGAGGTGTAAACCCGCATCCAGCGCAATAATATTGGCGCGTTTGCCAGGCGCTAACGATCCCAGCAGGTGATCCATACCGAGCAGACGGGCGGGATGCAGTGAAGCCATATGGATAGCTTGCTCTGGGGCGACCCCCGTATGCTCCACCATATTTCGCACGGCGGCATCCAGCGCGAGCGTGCTGCCCGCCAGCCCGCCTGAGGCCGTGCGGACAACGCCGCCCTGCATCTCGACATTTCCACCACACAACGTATAGCGTCCATCAGGCATACCCGCCGCCTGCATGGCATCGGTAATCAGCACCGTACGATCCTTCGCGCAGCAACAACACAGCCGCATGGCTCCAGGATGAACGTGATGCCCGTCGGCAATAAGCTCCAGCCACGCGCGTGGGTCCGTAAGGCCAGCGCCAACCATGCCGGGCTCCCGGTGGTGTAACCCCGTCATGCCGTTGTAGCAGTGCACCAGCCCGGCTGCGCCTGCATCAAATGCGGCCAGGGTTTGCGCGTATGTAGCGGCGCTGTGACCCAGCATGACGCGTATCCCTTTTTGCTTGAGGTGATGGATCGCCTTCAGGGCTTCCGCTTTTTCCGGAGCAAGCGCCACTACCCGCAGCGTGTTCTGCGAAACCGCAATCAGATCATCAAGTTCCGCGAGATCCAGTTCGCGAAACAGTTCTTGCGGATGTGCCCCTTTGTTCTGCGGCGTAAAGTACGGGCCTTCCAGATAGCTGCCCAGGACCTGCGCACCGGGGCCACCGACATGACAGCGTCGGGCAATGCGCCGTAACGCGCTATGGATCGCCTCCAGCGGAGCGGTGACGGTGGTAGGCAGAAACGCCCCCACGCCTTCACGCGCTTTATGCATGGCTAACCGGTCCAGCACGTCGGGGGCATCATCCATCACATCCACACCCGCGCCGCCGTGGACGTGGATATCAATGTATGCCGGGCAAAGCAGGTCTGCCTCGCGGGTGTTAACCCCTGCCGGAATCGGCTCGATGGCGGTGATGACGCCTCTATCCATGCGCAACTGATGGTCATCCAGCCAGCCCTGCCCGGTAAGCAGACGACGCGCGCGCAGCAGCTGGCTCATATCCCTTCCTCGGCGGGCGCTTCCTCGCGACAGCGTGCAAGCTCATCCACCAGGCTGGTCAGGCCGCGATGGCCGCACTCCAGCGCCTGCAAACGAAATGCTTCACTGCTTAACCCTTCGCGCTCCAGAACCATCTCCAGCAAAAGCTGGAGATTGGTGCCGGTGATCACTTCGCTGCCGGGGTGTTGCATCGCGAGGGTAGAGGCCACACGAAACGGCGTACCGCCGAGAAGATCGGTGAGAAACACGATATCGTGCTCTGCATCCAAATCATTCACTGCCTTCTCAAGCTGCGCGGTCAGCTGCGCAGTGGTGGAGCTTTCCGGAAAATCGATGGCTATAAACTGCGGCTGTTCGCCGAGGATTTGCTTCATCGCCTGTTCCAGCCCGCTGGCAAAACCGCCATGACCCGTCAAAATAATGCCTAACATCGCAACCTCTTTGCTTTTACAGGAAGTGACAGAATTTACCGACAACGCCCAGCACCACGGTGATACCAATCAGGCGCAGCGGGCTCCAGCCACGGCGTACCAGCCAGAACATGGTCAGGGTGTAGACCAGCGGCAGAAAGGCGGGCATCAGTTTGTCGATCACGTCGGTTTGCAGTTTGACGACCGCATCCCCGGCTTTAATCTCGAGTGTGGTATTCAGGCGCACATAGGTTGCCACCAGTGCACCAATCACCGTCATCCCGACAATGGACGCAGCATGACCAACCTTTTTGGTGTTGGCCTTGATCAGCGGGATCGCGGCGACACCCATCCGGTAGGCATAGTGCGCCAGACCAAAACGCAGGCCGAGATGCACCACGTTAAACAGCACGATAAAGACCACGGCGCCAAGAATGGATCCCTGTAGCGCCAGGCTGGCGCCAATCCCCCCACAAATAGGCAGCAGGGTTAGCCAGAACATGGCGTCACCAATGCCACCGAGCGGTGCACCGACGGCAATTTTAGTGCTCTGGATGCTGTTCACATCCTGCTTGGAACGCTCCATTGCCAGAATAATGCCGATGACGAAGGTCACCAGGAACGGGTGGGTGTTAAAGAAGCCCATATGGCCTTTCATGGCGCGCGCCAGGTCCCGCTTATTGGTGTGGATCTTTTTCAGCGCGGGCAGTAGCCCATACAGCCAGCCGGAGGCCTGCATTCGCTCGTAGTTGAACGAGGCCTGTAGCAGCATGGAACGCCAGGCGACACGGTTAATATCCTTTTTCGTTAGCTCAGCGCCAATACTCTGGTCTTCGTAGACGTTTTCATTCACGCCGGTCAGCAGCGTCTCTTCACTTTCAGACACGCCCGGCAGGGTGGTTGGATTAGATGCCATCTTCAAATTCCTCTTTCTGGGCCGCAGGCGCCGTCGGTTCAGGCGATTTGCGCAGCAGGTCGATCAGCGCCATCGCCAGCGCAGCCGCGGCAATCGCCAGCACCGGCAGTTTCAGCCAGGCCGCGGCGACAAAGCCGATAATGAAGTAAGGGATGTAGACGTTTTTCATCATGATCTTCAGCAGCACGGCGAAGCCGATCGCTGGCATGATGCCGCCCGCGACGCCCAGACCGTCGATCAGACGTTCCGGCAGGACATCAATGGCGGTTTTCGCGTGTTCAGCCCCGAAGTAGATGGGCAGAAACGCACACAGGAAGTAGAAGACGCCGAGCGCCAGCAGTGCCAGATAGTTGACCCGTTCAATACCACGGGTGTCTGCGTTAGCCGCCATGCGATCGCAGCGGGACATCACGCCGGACATCACCGAGAAGAGGAAAGTGATCCCCATCTGAACCGCCACGGCAAACGGCACGGCGACTCCAACCGCGACATCCGGTTTCACGCCTGTGGTAATGGCAAATGTGGTGCCAACGATGGTGCCGATAATCACGTTTGGCGGCTGCGCGCCCGCCAGCGGCGCGAGACCCATCCAGACCAGTTCTAACGTACCGCCGGTCAGAATTCCGGTGTGCAGATCGCCCAGAATCAGGCCAACCAGTGGCCCGAGCACCACCGGACGGTGCATGTGTGTTAAGCCGTTAAACATATCCAGGCCCGCGATAAAGGCGAGAAGCCCCAGCGCGAAAGCCTGCAACAGACTGATTTCCATTGTGAATCCCTCAGAGCAGTTTAAAGAGATCCAAAGCAGTCTCTGTTGGAACGCCCTGAACGAAGCATTCCACTCCGGCCGCCTTCAGGCCGTTAAACGCGGCGATATCGTTCGCGTCTACAGATACCGTTTTGGCAATTTGCTGTTTGCCACTGGCGTAATGCATATTTCCGACGTTGATACGGGTGATGGGCACGCCGCCCTCGACCAGCGTTAAAAAATCAGCCGGTGTTTTACAGACCAGCAGAATTTTCTGCCGATCGGCGGCGCGATGAATGTTGTCGATCACTTTTTGCAGGGACCAGAAACGCACGGCGATGCCTTCCGCAAGCACCATCTCCATCAGGTTTTGCTGAACCGGATCGTCTGCAACCTCGTCATTTGCCACCAGCACCAGGTTCGCCCCCGCAAACCCCACCCACTGTACGCCCACCTGACCGTGGATCAGGCGTTCATCAATGCGGCATAAGACAATGTTTGGCATAGCGTTTTCCTCTTTTTAATTATGCGTGTTGAGTCGTTACGCCTTCGCAGGCGGCATGGTACTGCTGGAGTATGTCCTGAATGTGGTCGAGAATGAGCTCCCGTGGTGTGGACCTGAGAGCACCCTCGCGAACTTTGCTGTACTGCAACGGCAGATACTGGCTGATCAGCGGCAGCGGGATCGGTTCATCCGCCAGGTTGCGTACCAGTCGCTCAAAAGCCTCGTCAATCTGGCTGTCTGGCCAGTAATAGCGCACGCGGTCGGAATAGCTGTAACCGCGGGCCAGGCGACGGGCATTGCCGTCGCCGTGATAGTGGCTTTGCCAGTATTCCGGGCGATCGAGCATCACGTTTTCCAGGACGTGACGCAGTCCTGAGCAGGCTTTTGCCGGCAAAAGCTCTTCTTCAATTGCAGCCAGGGAGAACAGCGCTTCGCGCAGCGCGAAGGTTAGCGCAGGGCCGACTTTCAGAATGGCGAAGTGATCTTTCACCAACTGGCGCAGCGCCTGCGGCGTCTGGTAATCGGTAGAGTGTGCCTCAAATACGAGCGTGTCGTAGGCTTCAACCATCTTGCTCAGTGCGACGGCTTTATGCGGTTGATAGTCACAAACGTGCGCATGGTCGAACTCAACGCCAGGCTGAACCACCAGGCCAATAATGCGCGGCCAGATGTCGCTTAACCCTTCCTTCTCGAATGCGTGGCGGTGTGCCTCAAGCGTGGCACGTGCCGCCTCTGGTGTGGTGACCTCAAGCTCGGTCAGCGTTTCGTGTGCCCCACCGGGAACCGGAACTTCCGTGCCGATAACGTAGACCAGATCCGCTACGCCAAATTGCTCGAGACAGGTGGTTTCGGCAATTTTAGCCAGCCGAGCGGCACGCCCGGCAACGATTGCATCGGTTAAAGGAACCGGATCGTCTTCGCAGGACATGCTGCAATCGAGGTGAATTTTTTTAAATCCGGCCGCCACGTAGCTTCTGATCAGATCGTCGGCGTTCGCCATCGCCTGCAAAGCTGGCAGGTTTTGCCAGCGGTTAGGACCTAAATGATCGCCGCCAAGGATCAGCTGTGAGGTGGGGAAACCGAGGGATCCCGCCAGATTGCAGACAAACCCATAAAAATCGGCGGGCGTCATACCGGTATAGCCGCCAAACTGATCCACCTGGTTTGAGGTGGCTTCAATCAGCAGAGGCGTCTGTTGTGAATGGGCGTAACGAATTGCAGCTTCAAGTACCAATGGATGTGCGGAACAGACGGCGTAAATCCCGTTTGTATTCCCCCGTTTATGTTGTTCCACCATTTCTGTCAGATGTTTCACTTTCCTCTCCATTTCGGATGGTGTTGGTATTCATCTTTCGTTTTGTTTCATTTGATACTGCATTATGGTGGGGTAAAAATAAAACGAAAGATAATAGTTTTCCGATCTGTTTCACAAAAGAAACATAATGAAAGGTTTCAGCGGCGGTTAAGCTTGCGTCTGCTCACCATACAGGGCTTGCATTCCCTCAAAAGAAAGGCGTTAATAAGCAAAACGAAATGAAACGAAAGTTTATTTACTAAGGAGCTCGTATGAGCAGCACCGATTCATCCGCAGAGAAGCGCATCACCGGCACCAGTGAAAGGCGAGAGCAGATCATTCAGCGGTTGCGGGCGCAGGGAAGCGTGCAGGTTAACGATCTTTCTCTTTTATACGGCGTGTCGACGGTGACGATCCGTAACGATCTGGCCTTTCTGGAAAAGCAGGGGATTGCCGTTCGCGCTTACGGCGGCGCGCTGATTTGCGAAGGCAATGCCCCCGGCGTGGAGCCGTCCGTTGAGGACAAAAGTTCCCTTAATACGGCTGTGAAGCGCAGCATCGCGCAGGCGGCGGCTGAACTGGTGAAGCCGGGTCACCGCATTATTCTGGACTCCGGCACCACGACCTTTGAAATTGCTCGCATGCTGCGCCAGCACACCGATGTTATTGCCATGACCAACGGGATGAACGTGGCAAACGCGCTGCTGGAAGCGGAGGGCGTAGAGCTGCTGATGACCGGCGGGCACTTGCGCCGTCAGTCGCAGTCCTTCTATGGTGACCAGGCGGAGCAGTCCTTACAGAATTACCATTTTGACCTGCTGTTCCTGGGCGTCGATGCCATCGATCTCGATCGGGGGGTGAGTACGCACAACGAGGATGAAGCCCGTCTGAACCGGAAAATGTGCGAGGTGGCGGAGCGTATTATCGTTGTCACTGATTCCAGCAAGTTTAACCGTTCAAGCCTGCATAAAATCATTGATACTCAGCGGATCGACATGATTATCGTTGATGAAGGTATTCCGGCGGAAAGCCTGGAAGGGTTACGCAAAAGCGGGATCGATGTGGTGCTGGTCTAAAGAGGCTTTTCCCCTCACCCTAACCCTCTCCCCATAGGGGAGAGGGGACTGCTCGGTGCGGTTTTTTTACCCTCTCCCCGGTGGGGAGAGGGCAGGATGAGGGGCCATCACGTCACCGGCGCCGGGTTAAACACCGCCAGCGAGTTATGCAATCCCCATTGATCGGAGAAGGTTTTCTTCCGCCCGCTTGCCACATCCAGAATGAAGTGGAACAGCTTCCAGCCCACCTCTTCAATACTCTCTTCCCCGGTGGCGATGGTGCCCGCGTTGATATCCATTAAGTCATACCAGCGGTTTGCCAGCTCGGTGCGGGTCGCCATTTTGATCACCGGTACCGCCATCAGGCCGTACGGCGTGCCGCGTCCGGTGGTAAAGACCTGTACCGTAATGCCGGATGCTACCTGCTGGGTGCCGCACACGAAATCACTGGCAGGCGTTGCCGCGTAGATCAGACCGCGTTTGGTTGGTCGCTGGCCAGGTGAGAGCACTTCCACAATCGCGCTCTGGCCGGATTTGGCAATCGACCCGAGGGCCTTTTCCACCACGTTCGCCAGGCCGCCTTTCTTGTTACCCGGAGACGGGTTGGCGCTGCGGTCGGTTTTGCCCATGTCGAGATAGTTATCGTACCAGGCCATCTCCTCCAGCAGGCGTTTGCCCACCTCTTCGTTAACGGCGCGCGGCGTGAGCAGGTGGATAGCATCACGCACCTCGGTGACTTCAGAGAACATCACCGTGGCGCCGCAGCGCACGAACAGATCGGAGGCATAACCTACCGCCGGGTTAGCGGTGACGCCGGAAAACGCATCGCTGCCGCCACACTGTGTCCCAACCACCAGTTCAGAGGCCGGGCAGGTTTCACGCTGGCGTTTGTTCAGCTTCTCCAGATGGCGCTCTGCCACCTGTAAAATGTCGTCGACCATCGATCTGAAGCCGACATGGTGTTCATCCTGAAGACGCACAATACTGGCCTCGTCAACCGGAATGGCTTTCACATCCTCAGTACCCTGCAACAGGCGTTCTGGCTGCAATTTTTCACAGCCGAGGCCAATCACCATCACCTCGCCGCCAAAGTTTGGGTTAAGGGCGATATTGTGGATCGTGCGGATCGGCACGACCGCTGCGGGCGCGTTGATCGCCACGCCGCAGCCGTACAGGTGGTTAAGACCCACCACGCCGTCAACGTTGGGGTATTTCGGCAGCAGATCGCGCTCAATAATTTTCACCACGTAATCCACGACACCCGCCACGCAATGCACGCTGGTGGTGATGCCAAGCAGGTTTTTGGTTCCCACGCTGCCATCCGCGTTGCGGTAACCTTCGAAGGTATAACCCTCCAGCGGAGGTAACGGCTCAGGGACGCGGGTAGCCAGCGGCAACGTCTCCAGCGGCGGGGCGGTGGGCAGCTCAACCAGCGACTCCTCAATCCAGCTACCCTGCGGGATAGCGCGCACCGCATAGCCGATGACTTCGCCGTAGCGCACGATTTCGCCCTGCGCCGGGATATCGACCAGTGCGACTTTATGCCCCTGCGGAATGTGCTCAATCAGCTCGAGCCCGTCCGGAAAGCGGGTACCCGCTTTTAAGCCATTGTCGTTGACAATAATCGCCACGTTATCGGTATCGTGCACTTTTATATAGAACGCCGTCGGCGACGCCTGTCGAATTTCAATATCGGCCATTGTTCACTCATCTCCAGCAAAATATCTGATACTAAATATAGCCAGATGGTTAATCGTTTCTTATTGAGGAAATAAAGAATGTCAGGAGAGGAAAAGTGAGAATGTGATCGCGATCGCTCCCGAAACACTAATCGTTGATTCTGTGCATCAGCGCCCACTGCATTGGGCATATGCTCAAAATAGCGTGCTAACCCCGTTGGATAATTGAGCATTGAGACAATGTGCTGCCGGGTGGTGACGATTATACTGAATGACGATTTTATAAAGCCAAAATTCAGTCAGGAAAATAAATATAACGCTGACGCTGAGTCGGAATAAATAAGAAAAGCTACTGGCTAAAACTGCGGAATTAAAAAAGGTATACGTAATGAGTAACGACATCTTCCCGAATAAATTTAAAGCGGCCCTTGCGGCGCATCAGATTCAGATTGGCTGCTGGTCTGCGCTGGCCAACCCCATCAGCACCGAAGTGCTGGGCCTGGCCGGATTCGACTGGCTGGTGCTGGACGGCGAACATGCGCCAAACGATATCAACACGTTTATTCCGCAGCTGATGGCGCTGAAAGGCAGCCACAGCGCGCCGGTGGTGCGTGTACCTACCAACGAGCCGGTGATCATCAAGCGTCTGCTGGATATCGGCTTCTACAACTTCCTGATCCCGTTTGTTGAAACGGAAGAAGAAGCGGTGCTGGCCGTAGCTGCCACCCGCTATCCGCCGGAAGGGATCCGCGGCGTGTCTGTCTCGCACCGCGCCAACATGTTTGGCACCGTGCCGGACTATTTCGCCCAGTCCAACAAGAACATCACCATTCTGGTTCAGATCGAGAGCCAGCAGGGGGTCGATAACGTCGACGCCATTGCCGCGACCGAAGGTGTCGACGGTATTTTCGTCGGCCCGAGCGATCTGGCGGCCGCCTTTGGTCATCTGGGCAACGCCAGCCACCCGGACGTGCAGCGGGCAATCCAGCACATTTTTGCCCGTGCCAAAGCGCACGGTAAACCGTGCGGCATTCTGGCGCCGGTGGAAGCTGATGCCCGCCGCTACCTGGAGTGGGGCGCAACGTTTGTCGCCGTCGGCAGCGACCTCGGCGTATTCCGCGCCGCCACGCAGAAATTAGCAGACGCTTTTAAAAAATAACCATCATTGAGGAAACAGATTATGACGCTGAAAGTGGGTTTTATTGGCCTGGGTATCATGGGCAAACCAATGAGCAAAAACCTCATCAAAGCAGGTTACTCACTGGTGGTTTTAGATCGTAATTCAGACGCGGTGGCAGAAGTGATTGCGGCTGGCGCAGAAACGGCGACAACTGCAAAAGCGATCGCCGAGCAGTGCGATGTCATTATCACCATGCTGCCAAACTCCCCGCACGTGAAAGAGGTGGCGCTGGGTGAGAACGGCATTATCGACGGCGCGAAGCCGGGTCTGGTGGTGATCGACATGAGTTCTATCGCGCCGCTGGCGAGCCGCGAAATCAGTGAGGCGCTGAAAGCGAAAGGCGTGGAGATGCTGGATGCGCCGGTCAGCGGCGGCGAACCGAAAGCCATCGACGGTACTCTGTCGGTAATGGTGGGGGGCGATAAAGCCGTGTTCGACAAATACTACGACCTGATGAAAGCCATGGCTGGCTCCGTGGTGCATACCGGTGAAATTGGCGCAGGCAACGTCACCAAGCTGGCAAACCAGGTGATTGTGGCGTTGAACATCGCGGCCATGTCCGAAGCACTGACGCTGGCCACCAAAGCGGGCGTTAATCCGGATCTGGTCTATCAGGCCATTCGCGGTGGTCTGGCGGGCAGCACCGTGCTGGATGCCAAGGCACCGATGGTGATGGATCGTAACTTCAAGCCGGGCTTCCGCATCGATCTGCACATTAAAGATCTGGCGAATGCGCTGGATACCTCCCACGGCGTGGGCGCGCAGTTGCCGCTGACTGCCGCCGTCATGGAGATGATGCAGGCGCTGCGTGCGGACGGTCTGGGCACCGCCGATCACAGCGCGTTAGCGTGCTATTACGAAAAGCTGGCGAAGGTTGAAATTGCTCGCTAATGACGTCCCGCCCGGTGGCGTTACGCTTACCGGGCCTACGGCTCAGGCATACAACTATGAAAATCGTAATCGCGCCAGACTCTTATAAAGAAAGCCTGTCTGCCACTGAGGTGGCGCAGGCGATAGAAAAAGGATTTCGGGAAATTTTCCCCGACGCTCATTACGTGTCTGTTCCCGTTGCTGACGGCGGAGAAGGTACGGTTGAAGCGATGATCGCCGCGACGCAGGGCACCTGGCAGCAGGCTGTCGTCACCGGCCCGTTAGGGGAAAAGGTGAAGGCCAGCTGGGGGATCTCGGGCGACGGTACCACCGCGTTTATCGAGATGGCCGCCGCCAGCGGCCTGGTACTTGTTCCTCCCGCGCAGCGTAACCCGCTGGTCACGACGTCGCGCGGGACGGGGGAGCTGATCCTCCGCGCGCTGGATAAAGGCGCGCGCAACATCATTATCGGTATCGGCGGGAGCGCAACCAACGATGGGGGCGCGGGTATGATGCAGGCGCTGGGCGCAAGGTTTACGGATGCGAACGGGACGGAGATCGGCTACGGCGGCGGCAGCCTGATGGCGCTGAACCGTATTGATATTTCTGATCTTGATCCGCGTCTTCAGGGGTGCGCAATCCGCGTCGCCTGTGACGTGACGAATCCGCTGGTCGGTGAAAGCGGCGCGTCGCGTATCTTTGGCCCGCAAAAAGGCGCCACGGAGGAGATGATCCTCGAACTCGACGCCAGTCTTAGCCACTACGCCAACGTGATCAAAAAATCGCTGCGCATTGACGTCAACCCGGTTCCGGGGGCAGGAGCGGCGGGCGGCATGGGCGCGGCGCTGATGGCCTTCCTGGGCGCTGAGCTGAAAAGCGGCATTGAGATTGTCACTCAGGCGCTCAATCTTGAAGAACATATTCACGACTGCACGTGGGTGCTGACGGGAGAAGGGCGCATCGACAGCCAGAGCATTAATGGCAAAGTGCCCGTCGGCGTGGCGAGCGTCGCCAAAAAATACCATAAGCCGGTGATAGGGATTGCCGGAAGTCTGACGCAGGATGTGGGTGTGGTGCATCAGTACGGCATCGACGCGGTGTTCAGCGTATTGACCCGCATCGGTTCACTGGAAGAGGCGTTCCAGGGAGCGTACGACAACATTTACCGCGCCTCGCGCAATATCGCGGCCACATTGCAGGTAGGCATGCGTAGCCAGGGGTGACAGCGGCGCGCAAACCCTCTATACTGCGCGCCGAAGCTGACCAGACAGTCGCCGCTTCGTCGTCGTCCCTTTCGGGGGAGACGGGCGGAGGGGAGGAAAGTCCGGGCTCCACAGGGCAGGGTGCCAGGTAACGCCTGGGGGGGAAACCCACGACCAGTGCAACAGAGAGCAAACCGCCGATGGCCCGCGTAAGCGGGATCAGGTAAGGGTGAAAGGGTGCGGTAAGAGCGCACCGCGCGGCTGGTAACAGTCCGTGGCACGGTAAACTCCACCCGGAGCAAGGCCAAATAGGGGTTCACATGGTACGGCCCGTACTGAACCCGGGTAGGCTGCTTGAGCCAGTGAGCGATTGCTGGCCTAGATGAATGACTGTCCACGACAGAACCCGGCTTATCGGTCAGCTTCAACTTCTTACGAAACCCCGCTTCGGCGGGGTTTTTGTTTTCTGAAGGTTGCATGCCGGGTCAGCGAAACGCCAAACGACATCAATTCTCAATTTTGCGACGCCAAGCACATTTCACTGCTTTACCGATTATGCGTTCCTTTCATCTGCTGCGCATGATCGTAATCACAAAATTTAACGCTATAAAAATAGAAAATTTTAGTGTTGAACAGATGTTGTGAATGTTGAATCAGTGATGCTGAATGTTATTCATTTGATAATTTAATATTGAATCTAAAAACATTCTTCTGGTGAATGTGTGATATATCCCACTCTTTAACCGGAAGCTGAGAAAATATTCCTGATAAAGTTGATAAACCACAAAAATGTTTTAAAAGAATAATGATGGTTTATTAACCTTTAATTGCCTGAAAGATAGTCTCTATTAATATTGTTAAGGCAAAAAAATTCATGCTGGTTATTGCCATAAAATAAATTTATTACCGAGGGTTTTGTTGATCAATATCAGCGTAATTGCGTATTTTTAGCTGTCTAACTGTTTGAATAATAAGATTATAAATCGATTTTAAATGTGGTTGTAAAAAGGGCATCCTGGCAAATTGTGAGTAACAGCACATACCCCCTGAAACAATATTGGGTAGAATCCGCTGCGTCATAGGGAAATAAGCGCAGAATATTATGAATACTATTATTCTACCGAAAACACAGCACCTCGTGGTATTTCAGGAAGTCATCAAAAGTGGCTCTATAGGTTCTGCTGCAAGACAACTGGGGCTGACGCAACCTGCCGTCAGCAAAATCATCAGCGACATCGAATCTTACTTTGGGGTAGAAGTGATGGTGCGTAAAAACACCGGCGTAAAACTCACTGCCGCCGGTCAGGTGCTGCTGTCCTACGCTGAGTCGATCACCCGCGAAATGAAAAACATGGTGAGCGAGATCAACAGCCTCAGTTTCAGTACCGTCATGGACGTCTCCTTCGGCTATCCGTCGCTGATTGGCTTCACCTTCCTGTCCGGGATGATCAAAAAATTCAAGGAAGTGTTCCCGAAGGCGCGCGTCTCAATGTATGAAGCGCAGCTCTCTTCATTCCTGCCCGCCATTCGCGATGGCCGGCTGGATTTCGCCATCGGCACGCTGAGCGACGGGATGTTGCTCCAGGATCTTCACGTTGAGCCACTCTTTGAATCTGAGTTTGTGCTGGTGGCGAGTAAATCACGAACGTGCACCGGCCCGACCAGACTGGCATCGCTCACGCACGAGCAGTGGGTGATGCCGCAAACCGATATGGGCTACTACAATGAACTCCTGACCACCCTGCAAGATAACCACATCAGCATTGAAAACATCGTCCAGACCGATTCCGTCGTCACCATCTATAACCTTGTTCTCAATGCCGATTACCTGACGGTGATCCCCCGTGACATGATTGCGCCATTCGGCTCGGACCAGTTTATTGTCCTGCCGGTGGAAGATGCATTACCCGTGGCGCGTTATGCCGCCGTGTGGTCAAAAAATTACAGTATTAAAAAATCGGCGTCAGTATTAGTTGAACTGGCAAAACAATATTCGTCGATGAATATCGAAAAACGACGATAGAAATAATGATGATTTAAAACACCCGGAGCGACGCTTTTTAACGCTCTGATACCCTGACTTTGCCTGAAAATAATGAATTATTATAACGAGGATATTATGCACATTACTTACGATCTCCCGGTGACCATTGACGATATTCAGGACGCCAGAAAAAGACTGGCGGGAAAGATCTATAAAACCGGTATGCCGCGTTCAAATTATCTGAGCGAACGGTGTAAGGGTGAGATATTCCTGAAATTTGAAAATATGCAGCGTACCGGTTCGTTTAAAATACGTGGGGCGTTTAATAAATTAAGCTCGCTGACCGATGCGGAAAAACGTAAGGGCGTGGTGGCCTGTTCCGCAGGGAACCACGCGCAGGGGGTGTCGCTCTCCTGCGCCATGCTCGGCATCGACGGCAAAGTGGTAATGCCTATGGGCGCGCCGAAATCCAAGGTGGCCGCCACGCGCGACTACTCCGCCGAAGTGGTGCTGCACGGCGAGAACTTTAACGACACTATCGCCAAAGTGAGCGAAATCGTCGAGATGGAAGGGCGCATATTTATTCCGCCTTACGACGATCCGAAAGTGATCGCCGGTCAGGGCACCATCGGCCTGGAAATCCTCGAAGATTTATACGACGTGGATAACGTGATTGTTCCCATCGGCGGTGGTGGTTTAATTGCCGGTATTGCGACAGCAATTAAATCCATCAACCCAACTATCAATATTATCGGCGTGCAGTCTGAAAACGTGCACGGAATGGCGGCGTCGTATCAGACCGGTGAAATAACGAACCACCGCATTACCGGCACATTAGCGGACGGCTGCGACGTGTCTCGCCCGGGTAATTTAACCTTCGAAATCGTTCGTGAACTGGTTGACGACATTGTGCTGGTCAGCGAAGACGAGATTCGCAACAGCATGATCGCGCTTATTCAGCGAAATAAAGTGGTTACGGAAGGTGCTGGCGCGCTGGCGTGCGCGGCGTTATTAAGCGGCAAGCTGGACCACTATATTCAGGGCCGTAAAACCGTCTGCATTATTTCCGGTGGCAATATTGATCTCTCCCGTGTTTCCCAAATTACCGGCTTCGTTGACGCATAAAGGTGACCTATGAGCAACACAGAAAGCATTATCGTTGGCCAGACAAAAACGTCCTCCTGGCGTAAATCGGATACCACCTGGACGCTCGGCCTGTTTGGTACCGCCATTGGCGCTGGCGTGCTGTTCTTCCCCATCCGCGCAGGCTTTGGGGGGTTGATCCCTATTCTGCTGATGCTGGTTCTGGCGTTCCCCATTGCCTTTTACTGCCACCGCGCGCTGGCGCGTCTGTGTTTGTCCGGCAGTAACGTCTCCGGCAACATCACCGAAACGGTGGAGGAGCATTTTGGTAAGACCGGCGGGGTGGTGATCACCTTCCTCTACTTCTTTGCTATTTGCCCGCTGCTGTGGATTTACGGCGTCACCATTACCAACACCTTTATGACCTTCTGGGAAAACCAGCTCCAGATGCCTGCCCTGAACCGCGGCGTGGTAGCGCTGTTCCTGCTGCTGCTGATGGCCTTTGTGATCTGGTTCGGTAAAGACCTGATGGTGAAGGTGATGAGCTACCTGGTGTTCCCGTTCATCGCCAGCCTGGTGCTGATTTCTCTCTCGCTGATCCCGTACTGGAACTCAGCGGTGATCGACCAGGTTAACCTTAGCGATATCGCCTTCACCGGTCATGACGGCATTCTTGTCACGGTGTGGCTGGGGATTTCCATTATGGTCTTCTCCTTCAACTTCTCGCCTATCGTCTCCTCGTTTGTGGTCTCCAAGCGCGAAGAGTACGAGCCGGAGTTTGGTAAAGAATTCACCGAGCAGAAATGTTCCAAAATCATC
This sequence comes from Enterobacter cloacae complex sp.6700776, assembly GCF_048284255.1. Taxonomy (NCBI): domain Bacteria; kingdom Pseudomonadati; phylum Pseudomonadota; class Gammaproteobacteria; order Enterobacterales; family Enterobacteriaceae; genus Enterobacter; species Enterobacter cloacae complex sp.6700776. The sequence continues at coordinate 157,804 of NZ_JBLVYK010000007.1, forward strand.
GGTCGCGCCAGCCTGCTGATGGTGGCGGTGGTGATGTTCTTCGCCTTTAGCTGCCTGTTTACGCTCTCTCCGCAGAACATGGCGGACGCCAAAGCGCAGAACATTCCGGTGCTCTCTTACCTGGCGAACCACTTTGCGTCGATGTCAGGCAGTAAATCCACGTTCGCCACGGTGCTGGAGTACGGCGCGTCCATCATCGCGCTGGTCGCTATCTTTAAATCCTTCTTCGGTCACTACCTGGGCACGCTGGAGGGGCTGAACGGCCTGATCGTTAAGTTCGGCTACAAGGGCGACAAGAAGAACGTCTCCGTGGGCAAGCTGAACACCATCAGCATGGTCTTCATCATGGGCTCCACCTGGATTGTGGCCTATGCCAATCCGAACATTCTTGACCTTATTGAAGCTATGGGCGCGCCAATTATCGCCTCTCTGCTGTGCCTGCTGCCGATGTACGCCATCCGCAAAGCACCGGCGCTGGCGAAATACAAAGGCCGGACCGAGAACATCTTCGTAACCGTGGTCGGCCTGCTGACCATTCTGAACATCGTGTACAAACTGTTTTAAACCAAAGCTCAGGAAGAGCGGAGCCATACCATGATTGAGTTTCCGGTAGTACTGGTCATTAACTGCGGATCGTCCTCTGTTAAGTTTTCGGTGCTGGACGCCGCAGGCTGCGATGCCCTGCTGACGGGCATTGCGGACGGCATCAACACAGAAAAAGCCTTTATTTCCGTGAATGGGGGTGAGCCAGTCAGACTGGCTCATCAGGACTACGAAGGGGCGCTGGCCGCCATCGCCCTGGAGCTGGAGAAGCGCGACCTGATGGGCAGCGTGGCTTTGATTGGCCATCGCATTGCCCACGGCGGCGATCTCTTCAGCGAGTCGACCCTGATCACGGAAGAGGTGATGGAGCAGATCCGCCAGGTCTCCCCGCTGGCGCCGCTGCATAACTACGCTAACCTGAGCGGCGTGGAAGCCGCAGAGCGACTCTTCCCCGGGGTGCAGCAGGTGGCGGTATTTGATACCAGCTTCCACCAGACCATGGCGCCGCAGGCGTATCTGTACGGCTTGCCGTACCGCTTTTTTGAAGAGCTGGGCGTGCGCCGCTACGGCTTCCACGGCACCTCTCACCGCTATGTGGCGGCGCAGGCGCACGCGCTTCTCGGGCTCTCCGCCGAAGACAGCGGCCTGGTGATTGCCCATCTCGGCAACGGGGCGTCCATTTGCGCGGTGCGTAACGGCAGAAGCGTGGACACGTCCATGGGGATGACGCCGCTTGAAGGACTGGTGATGGGCACGCGCTGTGGCGACGTAGATTTTGGCGCGATGGCGTGGATTGCCCGGCAGACCGGCCAGACGTTCGAGGATCTGGAGCGCGTGGTCAACAAAGAGTCCGGGCTGCTGGGGATCTCCGGCATCTCCTCCGATTTGCGCGTGCTGGAGAAAGCCTGGCATGACGGCAACGAGCGGGCGCGGCTGGCGATAAAGACCTTTGTCCACCGCGTAGCGCGGCATATCGCCGGTCATGCCGCATCCCTGCACCGTCTGGATGGCGTGGTGTTTACCGGCGGGATCGGTGAGAACTCCGTGCTCATACGCGCGCTGGTGGTGGAGCACCTGAAGGTGTTTGGCATCATCCTCGACGAGTCCAAAAATGCCCTGCCGGGCAGCGCGGGTGAGCGCGTGATCTCCACCGAGTCGTCCCGCGCGGCCTGCGCGGTGATCCCTACCAATGAAGAAAAAATGATCGCGCTGGACGCCCTCCGTCTTGGGAAGGTCACCCCGGCTGCGGCTTACGCCTGATAAAGCGAGAATCTGATGAAAGTAACAATCGATACGGGCGTCGCGCCTTACAGCGACGCATGGGCCGGGTTTTGCGGTGAAGAATGGAAAAACGCCGTTAACGTGCGCGATTTTATTCAGCATAACTACACCCCTTATGAAGGCGATGAAGCTTTCCTCGCGCAGGCGACGCCAGCAACGACGGCGCTGTGGCAGAAGGTGATGGTCGGCATTCGCCAGGAGAATGCCACCCACGCTCCGGTGGATTTTGACACCAACATCGCCACCACCATTACCGCGCACGGGCCGGGCTATATTGACCAGGAGCTGGAGACGATCGTCGGCCTGCAAACCGACAAGCCGCTCAAGCGGGCCCTGCATCCGTACGGCGGGATCAATATGATCCGCAGCTCGTTCGAAGCCTACGGTCGCGAGATGGATCCGCAGTTTGAATATCTCTTCACCGATCTGCGTAAAACCCACAACCAGGGCGTGTTTGACGTTTACTCCCCGGAGATGATGCGCTGCCGAAAATCCGGCGTGCTCACCGGTTTGCCGGACGGCTACGGGCGTGGACGCATCATCGGCGACTACCGTCGCGTGGCGCTGTACGGCATTAGCTTTCTGGTGCGCGAGCGTGAACTTCAGTTCGCCGATCTCCAGGGGAAACTGGAGCGCGGAGACGATCTGGAGGCCACGATCCGCCTGCGCGAGGAGCTGGCGGAGCATAAGCGTGCGTTGCTCCAGATCCAGCAGATGGCGGCGAACTATGGCTTTGATATTTCACGTCCGGCGATGAATGCGCAGGAAGCGGTGCAGTGGGTCTACTTTGCCTACCTTGCCGCAGTGAAATCCCAAAACGGCGGGGCGATGTCGCTGGGGCGCACGGCCTCGTTCCTCGATATCTACATTGAACGTGACATGCAGGCAGGAAGGCTGAACGAGGTGCAGGCCCAGGAGCTGATCGACCACTTCATCATGAAGATCCGCATGGTGCGCTTCCTGCGCACGCCGGAGTTCGACACGCTCTTCTCCGGCGATCCGATCTGGGCCACGGAAGTGATCGGCGGCATGGGGCTGGACGGGCGCACGCTGGTGACCAAAAACAGCTTCCGCTATCTGCATACCCTGCACACCATGGGGCCTGCGCCGGAGCCAAACCTGACGATCCTCTGGTCCGAACAGCTGCCGATCGCGTTCAAGAAATACGCCGCGCAGGTCTCGATCGTCACCTCCTCGCTGCAATACGAGAACGACGATCTGATGCGTGCCGACTTCAACAGCGACGACTACGCCATTGCCTGCTGCGTCAGTCCGATGGTGATCGGCAAGCAGATGCAGTTCTTCGGCGCACGCGCCAACCTGGCGAAAACGCTGCTGTACGCGATTAACGGCGGGGTGGATGAGAAGCTGAAGATCCAGGTGGGGCCGAAAACCGAGCCGCTGCTGGATGAGGTACTGGATTACGACACCGTAATGGCGAGCCTCGATCACTTCATGGACTGGCTGGCAGTGCAGTACATCAGTGCGCTGAATCTCATTCACTACATGCATGATAAATACAGCTACGAAGCCTCGCTGATGGCGTTGCACGACCGGGACGTTTACCGCACCATGGCCTGTGGCATTGCCGGGCTGTCGGTGGCGGCGGATTCCCTGTCGGCCATCAAGTACGCCACGGTAAAACCGGTGCGCGACCACACCGGTCTGGCGGTCGATTTCGTCATCGAAGGCGACTATCCGCAATACGGCAACAACGACGATCGCGTGGACAGTATCGCCTGCGATCTGGTTGAGCGCTTTATGAAGAAAATCCAGGCGCTGCCGACGTACCGCAACGCCGTGCCGACACAGTCGATCCTGACCATCACCTCCAATGTGGTTTACGGGCAGAAGACCGGCAACACGCCGGACGGACGTCGCGGCGGTACACCGTTTGCGCCTGGCGCCAACCCGATGCACGGGCGCGACAGAAAAGGAGCGGTGGCGTCGTTGACCTCGGTCGCCAAGCTGCCGTTCACCTATGCCAAAGACGGGATCTCCTACACCTTCTCCATCGTGCCGCAGGCACTGGGCAAGGACGAGCTGGTGCGCAAAACCAACCTTGTCGGGCTGCTGGACGGGTACTTCCACCACGAAGCGACCATTGAGGGCGGGCAGCACCTGAACGTCAACGTGATGAACCGGGAGATGCTGCTGGATGCCATCGCCCATCCGGAGAACTATCCGAACCTGACGATCCGCGTTTCAGGCTATGCGGTGCGGTTTAACGCTCTGACGCGCGAGCAGCAGCAGGACGTGATTTCGAGGACGTTTACGCAGGCGATCTAACACAGGCTCCATCTTCAGCCTCCTCAGATGAGGAGGCTTTTAATTTTGTGAACACCGTCAATTTTAGAAAACTCGCTCTCTTTTCTGCTATCCCGAAGTAATATTTTCCTCTCGCCTAAGGAAATCCCTATAAAAGTTGTGACTTTTTTCTCCCGCGCTCCGGATATGATCTCCCCATACCAATAACTCACACCTGCACCCTCTGACTCGCAATCGCTGGCGATCGGAACCTTATAAAAACAAATCGTTACCCTACAAAATAAGCGAGTGCCCAATGAATATGGCAACAAACAGCAGTGTGATTGTGAGTGATTCCCCTGCGGCAAGGCGGGCGGGAATGAGCGAAAGCGAATGGCGAGAGGCGATTAAATTCGACAGCACCGATACGGGCTGGGTCATCATGAGTATTGGGATGGCTATCGGCGCGGGCATTGTTTTTCTTCCGGTGCAGGTTGGATTAATGGGGCTATGGGTATTTTTACTCTCGTCGATAATTGGTTATCCGGCCATGTACCTGTTCCAGCGCCTGTTTATTAATACGCTGGCGGAATCACCGGAATGTAAAGACTATCCGAGCGTTATTAGCGGATATTTAGGCAAAAACTGGGGCATCTTATTGGGTGCACTTTATTTCGTGATGCTGGTGATCTGGATGTTTGTCTATTCGACGGCCATTACAAACGACAGCGCATCCTATTTACACACCTTCGGCGTAACCGACGATTTGCTCTCGGAAAATCCGTTCTACGGCTTATTCCTGATCTGCATTCTGGTCGCCATTTCGTCGCGCGGTGAAAAGCTGCTGTTTAAAGTCTCCAGCCTGATGGTGCTGACCAAATTATTTGTGGTGGCGGCGCTGGGGCTTTCGATGATTGGCCTCTGGCATTTAGCCAACGTCGGCATGCTGCCGCCAATGGGGCTGCTGATTAAAAACGCCATTATTACGCTGCCTTTCACCTTAACCTCCATTCTGTTTATTCAGACATTAAGCCCGATGGTGATTTCCTATCGTTCAAGGGAAAAATCCGTTGAGGTGGCGCGGCATAAAGCGCTGCGGGCAATGAATATCGCCTTTGGCGTGCTGTTTGTGACGGTCTTTTTCTACGCTGTCTCCTTCACCCTGGCGATGGGGCACGACGAGGCGGTAAAAGCCTATGAGCAGAATATTTCCGCCCTGGCAATCGCAGCACAGTTTATCAGCGGTGACGGCGCGGGCTGGGTCAAAATCGTCAGCGTAATCCTCAATATTTTCGCTGTGATGACCGCGTTCTTTGGCGTCTATCTCGGCTTTCGTGAGGCGACGCAGGGCATTGTGATGAACATCCTGCGCCGCAAAATGCCGGCGGAGAAAATCAATGAAAATGCCGTCCAGCGCGGGATTATGCTGTTTGCCATCCTGCAGGCCTGGAGCGCGATTGTGTTAAACGCGCCGGTGCTGAGCTTCACTTCCATCTGTAGCCCTATTTTCGGGATGGTGGGCTGCTTAATTCCGGCGTGGCTGGTCTACAAAGTGCCCGCACTTCATAAATATAAAGGCGTATCGCTGGTGATTATTGTGATTACCGGGCTGCTGCTTTGTGTTTCTCCTTTCCTCGCCTTCTCATGAGGTTAAATAAGGTCGTAACGATGTCTGAGCAAATTAATCCTTTATGGAACCATTTTATTCGCGCGGTGCAGGAAGAGGTAAAGCCTGCGCTGGGCTGTACCGAACCCGTCTCGCTGGCGCTGGCGTGCGCGATGGCTGCCGGACAGCTTGACGGTGAGGTGACGCGTATCGAGGCGTGGGTATCGCCGAACCTGATGAAAAACGGGCTTGGCGTAACGGTGCCCGGTACCGGTATGGTCGGTTTACCCATCGCGGCCGCGCTGGGGGCGACAGGCGGTAATGCACACGCCGGGCTGGAGGTGTTGAAAGACGCGTCGTCCGAGGCGCTAACGCGCGCCAAAGCACTGCTGAACGCGGGTCTGGTGCAGGTAAAATTGCAGGAGCCGTGCGATGAGATCCTCTATTCACGTGCCTGCGTTTACGTCGGTGAATCCTCGGCGATGGTGACCATCGCCGGCGGGCACACCCGTGTGGTGGAGATGGTGTGTCAGGGCGAAACGCGCTTCAGGCTTGACGATAATCAGAGCCAGAACAGCGACGATCCGCTGGAGGTGCTCTCGACCACCACGCTGTCGCAGATCCTTGAGTTTGTGGAACAGGTGCCGTTCGACGCGATCCGCTTTATCCTCGATGCGGGACGGCTGAACGATGCGCTCTCCCGGGAAGGTTTACGTGGCAACTGGGGGTTGCATATTGGTGCGACGCTCAATAAACAGCGCACACGCGGATGGATGGCGCAGGATCTGGGTTCAGACATTGTTATCCGCACCAGCGCAGCCTCGGATGCCCGCATGGGGGGCGCGACACTGCCGGCGATGAGCAACTCGGGTTCCGGGAATCAGGGCATCACCGCCACCATGCCGGTGGTGGTGGTGGCTGAGCACGTTCAGGCCGATGACGAACGGCTGGCGCGGGCGCTGATGCTCTCGCACCTGTCGGCGATCTATATCCATTACCAGCTTCCGCGCTTGTCCGCGCTGTGTGCGGCGACAACGGCCGGAATGGGGGCCGCCGCAGGGATGGCGTGGCTGATGGGCGGTTCTTACCAGACCATTGCCATGGCGATCGGCAGTATGATCGGCGACGTCAGCGGGATGATCTGTGACGGGGCGTCTAACAGTTGCGCAATGAAGGTCTCGACCAGCGTCACCAGCGCCTGGAAAGCCGTGATGATGGCGTTGGATGATACTGCCGTGACGGGTAATGAGGGGATTGTGGCGCACGACGTGGAGCAGTCGATCGCGAACCTGTGCGCGCTGGCGTGCCGCTCGATGCAGGCAACGGACCGGCAGATTATTGAGATTATGGCGAGTAAGGTGTAAAAATTTCCCCTCACCCCAACCCCTCTCCCCATAGGGGCGAGGGCTCGATCGTTCCCTCTCCCCTTTGGGGAGAGGGCTAGGGTGAGGGGCGAGTCTGTTCTTTAAACCGGCAAATCAATCAGCAGCGCGCGCAGCGGCGTATCCGCCACCAGGGTGATATTCGCTTCATCACGAATAAACGCGCCGTCGCCGCAGGTGAGCGCCTCTTTCTCTTCCGCGTGCGTCACCGCATGCACCGTTCCGTGTATGGACTGCAGATAGGCGCGCGGGCCATGAAGCTGGAAGCTTGCCTGTTCACCTTTTTTCAGTTCGATATGGTGCAGCCACACCTGCTGGCGCAACTGCAGGCTGCCTTTGCTGCCATCAGGGGATGCAATCAGCTGCTGTTTATCGCCCTTCAGATCGATTTTTTGCACCAGCGGATTTTCCCGCTCCGGACAGGCATCCAGCCACAGCTGCATGCGGGTCAGCGTTTTGTCTTTGCTGAGGTTATGCTCGCTATAGCTAATACCCGGCTGCGTGGAAATTAACAGCGCCTCGCCAGCCTTCGCCTGGACATGATTGCCCTCGCTATCGCGGTATTCTGCCTCGCCTTCCAGGATCAGGTTCAGGATATCGACTTTCGGGTACGTGCGCGGCTGGAAGGACGCGCCCGGGGCGAGCACTTCCTGGTTCAATACGCGCAGTGAAGCGTAACCGAGAAGTTTAGGGTCAAAGTAGTGTCCAAAGGAAAAGGTGTAGCGGGCCTGCAACCAACCGAAATCGGCTTGTCCGCACTGTTTCGCTGTTCTTGTCGTAATCATAAACTTGACCTCTCTTTACACTAAATCAATGGTAAAGGTATGGACGCTGCATTGTTAGCCAGATATTCTGCCCGGTATGTTCAAATTTCCTGAATGAGAACGAGATGGCTAAAGAGAGAGCATTGACGCTTGAGGCGCTTCGCGTCATGGACGCGATTGACAGGCGCGGCAGTTTTGCCGCGGCGGCAGATGAACTGGGGCGCGTTCCGTCTGCGCTGAGCTACACCATGCAGAAGCTGGAGGAAGAGCTGGACGTGGTGCTTTTTGACCGCTCCGGTCATCGAACAAAATTCACCAATGTCGGCCGAATGCTGCTGGAGCGCGGCCGCGTGCTGCTGGAAGCGGCGGATAAGCTGACGACTGACGCCGAAGCGCTGGCGCGCGGTTGGGAAACCCATCTGACGCTCGTGACCGAAGCGCTGGTGCCAACCGAAGCGCTGTTCCCACTGGTGGACCGCCTGGCGGCGAAGGCCAATACGCAGCTGTCGATCATCACCGAGGTGCTGGCAGGGGCGTGGGAGCGCCTGGAGACGGGCAGGGCAGATATCGTTATTGCGCCGGACATGCACTTCCGCTCATCGTCAGAAATTAACTCGCGCAAACTGTACAGCGTGATGAACGTCTACGTCGCTGCGCCGGGTCACCCGATCCATCAGGAGCCGGAACCGCTCTCTGAGGTCACGCGCGTGAAATACCGCGGCGTGGCGGTGGCGGATACCGCGCGCGAGCGCCCGGTGTTAACGGTGCAGTTGCTGGATAAACAGCCGCGTCTGACGGTGACGTCGCTGGAAGATAAGCGTCAGGCGCTGCTGGCGGGGCTGGGCGTGGCGACCATGCCGTATCCGTTCGTCGAAAAGGACATTGCAGAGGGACGACTGCGCGTTGTCAGCCCGGAATACACCAGCGAAGTGGATATTATTATGGCGTGGCGTCGTGACAGCATGGGCGAAGCCAAATCATGGTGTTTACGCGAAATTCCGAAGCTTTTCACGCAATATAATAAATAAAATCGTAATTTGTAGGCCCGGTAAGCGAAGCGCCACCGGGCTTTTTTTTATGCGCAGATCTTCGGATCCGGACCAAAGCGGTTTTCTCCCGGCGTTCCGCTCTGACAGTTGAAAATCAAAATCACGATCCAGCCGATAAGCGGGATCAACAGCAACAGCAGCCACCACGCCGAACGGTCGGTGTCGTGAAGACGACGAAACAGTACGGCCCATGAAGGCAGCAGAACCAACACACCATAAATGGTGGTGAGAATGCCTTCGCCCCCCTCGCGTTCCCAGCCGAGGATTTTGTCCACAATACCCAGCACCATAATCAGGACGAAGTTCACCAGAACGAACATCCAGTACTCTTTACGGCGGGCACGGCCACCAAATCCAACGTAGTTGCGCAGTACTTTTAAATACCAGTCCATTTTTCCTTGCCTCTTAGTCAGTCAATCACTTGTTTTCTAAGCGATCGAGGTAAGGATAGATGTATGCCGTGAATTAAAAAAGGGAATCAATTGATTCCCTAAATAATTATCCGAAACGCACGTCGCGCCCGTGTGGTTCGTCCAGATCCTGCCACGGACCAATGGAGATAATGCCCGTTGGGTTGATGGTCTTATGACTGCGGAAATAGTGGGTGCGAATATGGTCAAAATTGACCGTCTCCGCAATCCCCGGCATCTGATAGATGTCGCGCAGGAAACCGTGCAGGTTCAGATAATCGCTGATGCGATGCTTGTCGCACTTGAAGTGGGTGACATACACCGGATCGAAGCGGATCAGCGTCGTCCACAGGCGGATGTCTGCTTCGGTGAGGCGATCGCCCGTTAAATAACGATGCTGGCCGAGGATCTGCTCCAGACGTTCCAGGGATCCAAACACGTTGCCGACCGCTTCGTCGTACGCTTCCTGACTGGTGGCAAAACCGGCTTTATAGACGCCGTTGTTGACGTTGTCGTAGATCCAGCCGTTCAGCTCGTCAATTTTCTCGCGCAGCTCAACCGGATAGTAATCCCCGGCGCGGGCGCCGTGCGCGTCAAACGCGGTATTGAACATGCGAATGATTTCAGCGGATTCATTGCTGACGATCGTCTGGTTTTTCTTGTCCCACAGCACAGGCACCGTTACGCGTCCGGTGTAGTGCGGATCGGCGCGCAGATAGAGCTGATACAGGAAATCGTGATGATAAAGCTCATCACCCGTCGCGGCCGGGAAGTCACTGTCGAACGTCCAGCCGTTTTCCAGCATCAGCGGGTTGACCACCGAAACCGGAATTAGCGATTCGAGACCTTTAAGTTTGCGCACAATCAGCGTGCGGTGCGCCCACGGACAGGCGAGAGAAACATACAGATGATAACGATCTTTCTCCGCCGCAAAGCCCCCTTCGCCACTCGGGCCGGGTGCGCCGTCGGCGGTCAGCCAGTTACGGAAGGCCGAAACAGAGCGCTTAAAGCGTCCACCGGTGGATTTGGTGTCATACCAGACATCCTGCCAGACGCCGTCTACGAGTTGTCCCATTTTTTTCTCCTCCGTCAGATAGCAAAAGCGAGGAGATGTCTCCTCGCTTTGAATGTAATCAGTATAGCGTGCTTACCACTTCTTATTCAGAAGACGGTCGATGCTGTAGGCGCCCGGACCCGTGATAGCCAGCAGCAGGAAGCCACCCGCGATTGTCAGGTTTTTCATGAACATCAGGGAGTTCACGCCTTCCGCAAAGTTGCTGTGGAAGATGAACGCGGTCAGCAGGGTAAAGCCTGCGGTGAACAGCGCCGTGGTGCGGGTCAGGAAACCGAACAGCACTGCCAGGCCGCCGCCGAACTCAAGCAGGATGGTCAGTGGCAGCAGGAAGCCCGGCACGCCCATCGCTTCCATATACTGCTGAGTGCCCGCATAGCCGGTAATTTTGCCCCAGCCTGCGGTGATGAACAGCACAGGCATCAGAATACGCGCTACCAATACACCAACATCATCTAATTTTTTCATTTTACTCTCCAGGAAACCACATCAGCGGCTAAACGTTATTTGCGTGCAAATTCGGGTAGATACCGCGTCTTTGCTGTCGATGGAGAGGAGTGTAAACGGGGCGGATGGCAATTGTTAGCAAGGAAAACTGTCAATCTTTTTCAAAGATATTGAGTAAGGGAGCATAGAGAGATTTTGCCGGGTGACGGCTACGCCTTACCCGGCCTACTTTTTACCGTAGGCCGGGTAAGCGCATCGCCACCCGGCGAGAAGGCTAGCGCAGCTGCTGCTGACGAATCGTTGCTTTCACCAGACGCCATGCGCTCCAGACACCAAAGCCACGGCGTGCCCAGCGAATAAGCATGTTTGGATGACGAATCGTCCAGATCGCCATCACGCTGCTACCCACCAGCGCCCACGATCGCAGGCTCAGAAGAGTATTCCAGCCGCGATCGTAACGCTGGGTCAGCTCCAGCCAGTCGCGACGGCTGGCGGACAGGTCCAGCCGCTGCTGCTGGATCTGGCTCAGCAGATACGCTTTCCGCTTTTGACGTTCGGCTTTGTCGCTCACGACTTATCATCCTCCAGCAGGGCGCGGTCGTTGGCCAGCTCCTGGCGAGTATGGCGCAGGAAGGTCGACGTGCGCGCTTTATGCAGGGTCCAGATACCGCCTATCAGCGCCGCCACCAGCAGAACCACGGTAGTCGCAATCATCGCGTTCAGCCGATACTGTGGATCGATAGCCCAGATGATTAACACCATCAGGCTCATCAGACCAAACGCGGCAAAGAGCATCGTAAGCCCAAGCATGAGCAGCATCTGGAAGAGATTGGCTTTCTCCTCTTCCAGTTCCACTACCGCAAGCCGGACGCGCGTTTCGGCAATCCCGACCAGCGTCGTAAGAATACGCTGGCCGATGCCGAGGACGTTTTTAGCAGGCCCTTGTGCGTGACGTGGATCTTCCATAATCAACGACGCGTCAGCAGGACACCCAGCACCACACCCACTGCGGCACCAATACCAACGCCTGTCCATGGATTGTCACGTACATATTCGTCTGCGCGCGCAGCCGCTTCGCGGGTCTGTTTCGCCAGTGCATCACCGGTTTCACCCAGACGGTAACGGCTCTCTTTCAGTGCCTGCTCCGCTTTGCTGCGCAGTTTGCTGACTTCTTCTTTCGATTTATCGGCAGAAGAGTTCAGCACCTCTTCCAGGGTGTCCGCCAGGGATTTCAGCTCAGCGCGCAGATGTTCTGAAGTTGTATCTTTTGACATGATTCTCTCCTGTTGAGATTTCCGTTAACTCAATAATCGCGAGCTTCCAGCGCTTTCAGTTCGTCCTGCGCCTCTTGCAACTTCCTCTCGCGCTTGGCAATTTTTTCCGCATCACCTTTCTCTTTCGCTTCTTGCAGGTCTTGACGGCGCTCGGCTATCTCGTCCTTCTGTTCAGCGATTTTTTCCTGATGATCGGCACGCAGCTTGCTGTCCGTACAATTGTCTTTCACTTCGCTCAGCGCTTTTTTCAGTCCGTCGATCCGGTGCTGATTGTTATGCTTTTCGGCATAACTGATTTCGCGTTGAATATCCTGTTCTTTCTCCTGACAAAGAGACATAGCGAAGGAAGCTGTGCTTAAAGAAAAAAGGGCCAGAGCCAGGGTGATGCGGTATTTCATTATAGAAACCTTCCATTGTGTTACGGCGTAAGCCGTGTTCCAGAACTATGCGGAGAACATCTGAGGGGTGCTCCGCGTACTTAAGCATAGTAAGTAAACGGGAGTTTCACCAAAGTGGGTGAAAATATTCGGAATATTAGTCGTTAGCCAAATCGATGCGACGTGTCGCGTAACCGTGACATCCAGGAGGCTACATGGCTGTCATCATCCTGTTGCGCGATGATGTAACCCTGCGGCAACGTGCGGTCCAGCACCGCTTTCGCCGCGGCGCTTTGCGCACTGGAGTCAAATTTTATCAGCAGCACATCGTCTTGCGGCGTGATGCTCTTAAAGCGGATCCCGTTAGCGTCCAGATGATGCCAGATGGAAAAACCATCCGGCACGCTGGTTCCTTGACTCACAGGACGGATAGTCAGCGTCGACTCCTGGTGCTGTAGGGCAGACCATAGCAGGATGAGAGCGCTGAACATCATTAGCGCGACGATGGCGTAAGAGAAGCGGCGCAGCGCGAGCGGGGAGATAACCATCGTTAACCCCTGGCTCCGTATTTCTTTTTCCACAGTACGACCAGTGAACCGACCAGGCCAAACACCAGCAGGACGACGGGCAGCAGCATCAGGCAAGACATCAGCTGGTCTTCATATTTCATAAAGACCGGCGTTTTACCGAGCGCGTAGCCGAGCGTGGTCAGGATCAGAACCCACAGCAGGCCGCTCATCCAGTTAAAGAACTGGAAGCGCGCGCTGCTCAGGCCGGACAAGCCCGCAATGGTCGGCAGCAGGGTGCGTACGAATGCGATAAAGCGGCCAATCAGCAAGGCGGAGAGCCCGTGCTTATGGAAAAGGTGGTGCGCTCGCTGGTGATAATGTGCCGGAAGATGCGAAAGCCAGTTCTGAACGATTCGCGTGTTGCCCAGCCATCGCCCCTGAATATAACTCACCCAGCAACCCAGGCTGGCGGCAATGGTCAACAGCAGAACCGTTTGTGGGAAAGCCATCGCCCCTTTTGCACAGAGCACCCCAACCAGCACCAGCAGGCTGTCGCCCGGTAAAAAGGCAGCAGGCAGCAGACCGTTCTCAAGGAACAGGATCATAAATAACACAAAGTAGAGCATGCCAATCATGGACGGGTTGGCCAGCGTTTCGAAATCCTGAGCCCAGAGGGCGTTCAGTAGTTGGGTCAAAAGTTCCATTCAGTGTTCCTGGAAATCGGTTAACGTCACGCCTGTCATTCGGGAAAACAGCACGGCGACATTGTTATGATTTCATTATGGTCGCTCGCGGACACAATGATGTGTGGCCAACACTGTTCCCTGTTAATTGGCTGGTTAGCAAGCACTAACTTACAAAATAACGAAGTGAATCCAATTGTAACAAAGCCCGACGTTCTGCGTCACAGAATTTGAGGGGAAACACGATTTTGGCGTAAGCCACGGAGGGGAGCGAGAGATTTTACAAAGGCTGACACTATAGAGGTTTTCTTACCCTGTCTGGCCGGAAGGCGCGGCGGTGCGCCTGCCAGCAGTTCAGGAGGTTATTTTGCGATATTGGTCGCGGTATCGAGGTGAACCACCGGATTATCAGCAAAAAGATAGCGGTCAGCGTTAAATTCAAAGTCATCACTCGTTTCATTAAAAAGCATCTGCTTGGTGTTCTCCAGATGCTGCCACATTGCCAGTTTCGCCGCATGCGGATCTTTACGAATCAGGGCCTTAAGAATCTGGTCGTGGTCGTCACACCAGTTATCTACCGTGCGGGAATCAATGTGATCGTGCAGTTTCTTCCAGTACGGGTTGTGAACGCGCTGAGTCCACATTTTTTCAACGATTGCCGCCAGCGCCGTGTTTTGAGTCGCAAGGGCGACCTGGACGTGGAATTGCAGGTCCCATTCGGAATCGCGGAAACATTTTTCTTTACGCGCATGATCCTGGATTTCCATCAGCTTCATGATGTCCTGCTTGGTGACCTGCGTCGCTGCGAATTCTGCGATATTGCTTTCAATCAGCTGGCGAGCCTGGAGAAGCTCAAACGGACCGTAGCTGGCAAATTCCAGACTTTCGTCCGGCGTGGGGGAGTGTTTCGCCTGGCTGGAAATCACGTGAATACCGGAACCTTTGCGTACCTCAACATACCCTTCAACTTCCAGCATGATGATGGCTTCGCGGACCACCGTGCGGCTGACGCTTTTTTCATCCGCAATAAAACGCTCAGCGGGAAGTTTATCACCGACAAGATAGACCCCTTGCTCGATGCGATCTTTCAGCTCGGCGGCAAGTTGTTGATATAAACGACGTGATTCGGTGATTTCCATATGCGCTCCAGGCAGGGTACGGCGAATGATTTGTTATACCACTTTTGCTTGCCACTCTCCAGATTTCGCCATTAAAAAAGCCGCCCGGAGGCGGCTTTTGCGACGTTTTTGCCGGGTGGCGCTACGCTTACCCGGCCTACGGTTTTATCGTGTGTTGTAGGCCGGGTAAGGCGGAGCCGCCACCCGGCACAACAAGCTAACTCTGCGTCGCCGGTCCCCCAAGGGACTCTTTCGCCAGTTCCTCGGCGGATTTACTCTTCAGCACCGTCCAGATAACCACTGCACCCAGCAGGTCGAAGATGGCCAGTACCGCGAACAGCGGGCTGAAGCCGATGGTGTCTGCCAGCGCGCCGACCACGAGGGCGAACAGGGTACTTGCGGTCCAGGCGGCCATCCCGGTCAGACCGTTGGCGGTGGCAACTTCGTTACGACCAAACACGTCGGACGAGAGCGTAATCAGTGCGCCAGACAGAGACTGGTGAGCAAAGCCCCCGATACACAGCAGGGCGATAGCCACGTAAGGACTGGTGAACAGGCCAATCATGCCAGGGCCAATCATCAGCAGGGCGCCCATGGTGACCACCATCTTACGGGACACAATCAGGTTCACGCCAAACCAGCGCTGGAACAGCGGTGGCAGGTAGCCGCCGACAATACAGCCCAGGTCTGCAAACAGCATTGGCATCCAGGCGAACATCGCGATCTCTTTCAGGTTAAAGCCGTAGACTTTGAACATGAACAGCGGGATCCAGGCGTTGAACGTACCCCAGGCCGGTTCCGCCAGGAAGCGTGGCAGGGCGATACCCCAGAACTGACGGGTACCCAGGATCTGCCAGACGGACATTTTTTTACCGTTGTCGGTCTGATGATGAGATTCCTGACCATTGATAATGTAGTCACGTTCTTCGGTAGACAGCTTTTTCTGATCGCGCGGGTGTTTATAGAAGATCAGCCACGCCATGGCCCAGGCAAAACTCAGCACACCGGAGATGATGAACGCCATTTGCCAGCTGTGCATCACAATCGCCCACACCACCAGTGGCGGAGCAATCATCGCCCCGATGGAGGAACCCACGTTGAAGTAACCGACAGCGATTGAACGTTCTTTTGCCGGGAACCATTCAGAGCTGGCTTTCAGACCCGCAGGGATCATCGCCGCTTCGGCAGCACCTACCGCACCACGCGCCAGCGCCAGCCCGCCCCAGCTGCCAGCCAGCGCCGTCGCCCCGCAGAAGACGGCCCATGCTACAGCGAAGAAGGCATAACCAATTTTTGTACCCAGAATATCAAGAACATAACCTGCAACAGGCTGCATTACGGTGTAAGCGGCAGAATACGCCGCAATGATGTAAGAGTATTGTTGTGTGGAGATATGTAACTCTTCCATCAACGTTGGCGCCGCTGCTGCCACGGTGTTACGTGTCAGGTAGCCCAGCACGGTGCCGAGCGTCACCAGTGCGATCATGTACCAACGTAACCCTTTAATTTTACGCATGTAAAACCTCATCGTTATGTTATTTCCGTGTCGGGACACGGCAACAACTCAACCGTTGCCGGGAGCTGTTCTGTAACGGGAGGGGCGTAACCGGGAACCTGTCCCGGAACGGCCCGAACCTTGCCATAAGTCATCGTGCTAAGTCGGCTTCCGTACCGTTAAATCCGATGTAACAAACACCGGTAATGCATTCCGTCGGCTTATAATTTGCGACGGCGAAAAGATAACTTGTCATACAACTTTAAAAGGTGAGTGACATCACAAAAGAGTGAATCTTTGTAGGGATATTATGAGGCGTGCGCAAAGCCAGATCTGGCGCGGCCTGCAAGAAGGTTTACCCCTTTGAGGGTAATTTATTTGTCGACGTTTATTGATCTAACTCACGAAAAAAACGTCGGACTCTGGAAATTGGTGTGATAACTTTGCAGCATCTGAACATAAGCTTTCTGACGCTCCCGTAATGAGGAAGACGATAATGACACCGTTTATGACCGAAGATTTCCTGTTAGATACCGAATTTGCTCGCCGCCTGTACCACGACTACGCAAAAGATCAGCCGATTTTCGACTACCACTGCCATTTACCGCCGCAACAGGTTGCCGAAAATTACCGTTTCAAAAACCTGTATGATATCTGGCTGAAGGGTGACCATTATAAATGGCGCGCGATGCGCACCAACGGCGTGGCCGAGCGCCTGTGTACCGGCGACGCGACCGATCGCGAGAAGTTTGACGCCTGGGCCGCTACCGTTCCCCACACCATCGGTAACCCGTTATACCACTGGACGCACCTCGAACTGCGTCGTCCTTTTGGTATCACCGGCAAGCTGCTCTCTCCCGCCACGGCGGATGAAATCTGGGACCAGTGCAACGAACTGCTGGCGCAGGATAGCTTCTCGGCGCGCGGCATCATGCAGCAGATGAACGTGAAGATGGTGGGCACAACCGACGATCCGATCGACTCCCTGGAGCACCACGCGGTTGTCGCGAAGGACAGCACCTTTGACATCAAAGTGCTGCCAAGCTGGCGTCCGGATAAAGCCTTCAACATTGAGCTGCCGACCTTTAATGACTACATGACGAAGCTGGCGGAAGTATCGGATACCGATATCCGTCGTTTCGCCGATCTGCAATCCGCGCTGACCAAACGTCTGGATCACTTTGCCGCACACGGCTGTAAAGTGTCTGACCACGCGCTGGACGTGGTGCTGTTCGCGGATTCCAGCGAAGCCGAGCTGGACAGCATCCTGGCGCGTCGTCTCTCCGGCGAAGCCCTGAGCGAGCATGAAGTCGCCCAGTTCAAAACCGCGGTGCTGGTGTTCCTCGGTGCGGAATATGCCCGTCGCGGCTGGGTTCAGCAGTACCATATCGGCGCGCTGCGTAATAACAACCAGCGTCAGTTTAAACTGCTGGGCGCGGACGTGGGCTTCGACTCCATCAACGACCGCCCTCTGGCGGAAGAGCTGTCAAAACTGCTGAGCAAACAGAACGAGCAAAACCTGCTGCCAAAAACCATTCTCTACTGCCTGAACCCGCGCGATAACGAAGTACTGGGCACCATGATCGGCAACTTCCAGGGCGAAGGGATGCCGGGCAAGATGCAGTTCGGTTCCGGCTGGTGGTTTAACGATCAAAAAGACGGCATGGAGCGTCAGATGACGCAGCTGGCGCAGCTCGGCCTGTTGAGCCGCTTCGTTGGCATGCTGACCGACAGCCGCAGTTTCCTCTCCTATACCCGCCATGAATATTTCCGCCGCATTCTGTGCCAGATGATTGGCCGCTGGGTGCACGCGGGCGAAGCGCCAGCGGATATCCAGCTGCTGGGCGAAATGGTGAGAAACATCTGCTTTAACAATGCGCGTGACTACTTCGCCATTGAACTGAACTAAGGCCGTTTGAGGTTGATATGCAATACATCAAAATCCATTCGCTGGATAACGTTGCCGTCGCGCTGGCCGATTTAGCCGAAGGGACGGAAGTGACCTTCGACAACCAGTCGGTGACGTTACGCCAGGCCATTGGACGTGGACATAAGTTTGCCCTGATCCCCATCGCGAAAGGGGAGAACGTGGTGAAGTACGGTTTGCCCATCGGTCATGCGCTGGCGGATATTGCGCCGGGTGAATACATTCATTCCCACAATACCCGCACCAATCTCAGCGATCTGGACGAGTACAGCTATCAACCTGACTTCCAGCCAGAAGAAGGACAGGCGGCCGATCGTGAGGTACAGATCTACCGCCGCGCCAGCGGCGAGGTGGGGATCCGCAATGAGCTGTGGATCCTCCCGACTGTCGGCTGCGTGAACGGGATCGCGCGTCAAATTCAGACGCGTTTCCTGAAAGAGACTAATGATGCTGAAGGCACCGACGGCGTGCATCTGTTCAGCCACACCTACGGTTGTTCCCAGCTGGGCGACGACCACATCAATACCCGCACCATGCTGCAAAACATGGTGCGCCACCCGAACGCGGGCGCGGTGCTGGTGATCGGCCTCGGCTGCGAGAACAATCAGGTCGACGCCTTCCGCGACACGCTGGGCGAATTTGACCCTGAGCGCGTGCACTTTATGGTGTGTCAGCACCAGGACGACGAAGTGGAAGCGGGCGTTGAACAGCTGCATCAGCTGTACGAGGTGATGCGTCACGACAAGCGCGAGCCGGGCAAGCTGAGCGAACTGAAGTTTGGCCTGGAGTGCGGCGGATCTGATGGCCTTTCCGGCATTACCGCTAACCCAATGCTGGGTCGCTTCTCGGATTACGTGATTGCCAACGGCGGCACTACGGTGCTGACCGAAGTGCCGGAAATGTTCGGCGCAGAGCGCATTCTGATGAGCCACTGCCGCGACGAAGAGACCTTTGAGAAGACCGTCACCATGGTCAACGACTTCAAACAGTACTTCATCGCCCATAACCAGCCGATATACGAGAACCCCTCGCCGGGTAACAAAGCGGGCGGGATCACCACGCTTGAAGAGAAATCCCTGGGCTGCACTCAAAAAGCGGGCGCCAGCCAGGTGGTGGACGTGCTGCGCTACGGTGAGCGGCTGAAAACGCACGGCCTGAACCTGCTCAGCGCACCGGGCAACGATGCGGTCGCCACCAGCGCGCTGGCAGGCGCGGGCTGTCACATGGTGCTGTTCAGTACCGGGCGCGGTACGCCGTACGGCGGGTTTGTGCCGACGGTGAAAATCGCCACTAACAGCGAACTGGCGGCGAAGAAAAAGCACTGGATCGACTTTGACGCGGGCCAGCTGATCCACGGCAAAGCGATGCCGCAGCTGCTGAGCGAATTCGTGGACACGATTGTGGAATTTGCCAGCGGCAGGCAGACCTGCAACGAGAAGAACGACTTCCGCGAGCTGGCGATCTTTAAGAGTGGTGTGACGCTATAAGTCGGGTGCGGGCTGGTGCCCTCACCCCGGCCCTCTCCCACAGGGAGAGGGTGCAAACACTAAAAACGGCAACACATGTTGCCGTTTTGCATTTACCTTGTAGGCCCGGTAAGGCGTAGCCGCCACCGGGCTTTTCTTTTTAACTGCGCAGGGCGTTCTTCGCTAAACGCGCATCTTCCGCCTGACAGGCTGCGGCGGTAAACAGCACGTCGGTAGAGGAGTTCAGCGCGGTTTCGCAGGAATCCTGCAATACGCCGATAATGAAACCGACCGCGACAACCTGCATGGCAATCTCGTTCGGAATACCGAACATGTTACAGGCCAGCGGGATCAGCAGCAGAGAGCCGCCCGCCACGCCGGATGCGCCACAGGCACACAGTGATGCAACGACGCTCAGCAGCAGCGCGGTTGGCAGATCTACCGGAATACCCAGCGTATGCACCGCCGCCAGCGTCAGCACGGTGATGGTAATCGCCGCACCGGCCATGTTCACGGTTGCACCCAGGGGAATCGACACCGAATAGGTATCGCGGTCCAGGTTCAGCTTCTCCGCCAGCGCCATGTTCACCGGTATGTTCGCCGCTGAGCTGCGGGTGAAGAAGGCATACACGCCGCTCTCGCGCAGGCAGGTCAGCACCAGCGGATACGGGTTGCGGCGGATCTGCCAGAACACCAGCAGCGGGTTGATCACCAGCGCCACCAGCAGCATACAGCCGACCAGGACGACCAGCAGCTGCGCGTAGCCCCACAGTGCGTCGAAACCGGTGGTGGCCAGCGTCGAAGAAACCAGACCAAAGATACCGACTGGTGCAAAGCGAATCACCAGCTTCACCATGAAGGTCACTGCATTGGACAAATCGTTAACCAGGTTTTTCGTGGTCTCGTTGCCATGACGCAGCGCGAAGCCCAGACCAATCGCCCAGACCAGGATGCCAATGTAGTTTCCGTTCATCAGTGCGGTGATGGGGTTAGAGACCATGCTCATCAGCAGGCCGCGAAGGACTTCCACAATCCCGGACGGCGGGGTGATATCACCGGCCGCGCTGGTCAGGTGCAGCGTGGACGGGAACAGGAAGCTAAACACAACGGCCGTTAAGGCAGCAGAGAAGGTTCCCAGCAGATACAGGAACAGAATAGGGCGAATGTTGGTTTTTTGTCCGTGCTGGTGGTTGGCAATCGACGCCATCACCAGCATCAGCACCAGTACCGGGGCGACGGCCTTCAGTGCGCCAACGAAAAGGGTGCCGAGCAGTCCCGTCGCTTCCGCCGCAGGTTTTGACACCATCGCCAGCAGAATACCCAGTACCAACCCGACCAGAATTTGTTTTACAAGACTGCCCTGCGCCAGGCGCGCAAGCAGGCCCTTAGATTGTGTGCTCATACGTTATTCCTGAGTGAAATTGCGTTCCATCCTGGATGTGCTCTAAGTCACATTTGTATCCGGATGTAAGTATTTGTTTGCCTGGTTGAGTATCAGGGAAAGCAGCGAAAGGCGGAAGCGTAAAATGCTGGATTTTACGTGTTGCGTCATGTTTTTTAACTATTGGTTAACGAAAGTGCCGGGTGGCGCTGCGCTTACCCGGCCTGCATTGCATTTCCCCCTCTCCCCGTGGGAGAGGGGTGGGGTGAGGGCATCAGCCCGCACCGAACGTTGCACTAAGCCTGCTGCTTCTTATCGTGCTGGCGGTTAACCCAGGTATTGATAATCAGCGTCACCAGCAGAATGCCAAACACCACGCCGAGCGAAATGGCGATCGGGATATGGTAGAAATCAACAATCAGCATCTTGATACCGATAAAGACCAGAATCACCGACAGACCGTACTTCAGCATTGAGAAGCGCTCTGCCGCGCCCGCCAGCAGGAAGTACATCGCACGCAGGCCGAGGATCGCGAACAGGTTCGAGGTCAGGACGATGAACGGGTCGGTAGTGACCGCGAAGATAGCCGGGATACTGTCCACCGCGAAAATCACGTCGCTCAGCTCGACCAGAATCAGCACCAGCAGCAGCGGGGTGGCGAACAGCAGGCCGTTCTTACGCACGAAGAAATGCTCGCTCTCGATCTTGTCCGTCATGCGCAGATGACCCCGGATCCACTTCACCAGCGGCTTATCACCGATACCGGTATCGTCTTCTTTCGCCAGCGCCATTTTGACCCCGGTGAACAGCAGGAACGCACCAAACACGTACAGCAGCCATTCGAACTGGGTAATCAGCCAGCTACCGGCGAAGATCATGATGGTACGCAGGATGATGGCGCCCAGCACGCCGTATACCAGCACGCGGCGTTGCAGGGCCGCAGGCACGGCGAAGTAACTGAACAGCATCAGCCAGACGAAGACGTTATCAACCGCCAGCGCTTTTTCAATCAGATAGCCGGTGAGGAAGGCGAGTGCCTGAGGATCGGCCACCGCGCGACCTTCGGTTGAGGCCAGATACCACCAGAAGGCGGCGCAGAAAAGAAGTGAGAGGGTAACCCATACCAGCGACCAGACGGCGGCTTGCTTAACGCTCATGCCGTGTTCGCCGCGACGACCCTGCAAAAAGAGGTCGATCGCCAGCATGATGAGCACGACAACCGCGAATCCGCCCCACAGCATTGGAGTGCCGACAGAATGCATACTATTTTCCTTACACATAAAAAAACAAAAACGGCTATGGTCAGAAGACGATAGCCGTTAGCTTTTTATGCATAGACCTCGCCTTCCGGCAAGGTCTCACTTACAACCACGAAGGTTGCCCGGCGACCGGATGCGGTTTTGCACGCATCGTAATGACGATCCACCGGCGAAGAAGTTACTCCCCTTTGCAGGTAACAAATTATGTCAGACCATCGATTTCGTCAATGGTCTGCACGATTTCATTACACAGCTTTACGCGACGGCTTCCACATTCACGCCGTCTGCGGGGAAGATTACGCCGGTCTGTCGGCGGATCTCCGTTTGCAGCTTCGCCGTGGTGCGGCTGATCGCCAGTCCCGGGTGGTTCACTTCGTTGTCTTCTACCAGACGGGCGAAGACCTCTGCCTCATAAAGCATAGTGTTAATATGCTGAGGCTGCGTCAGCTCCTGCGCTTTTCCGCCGCGCGGAACGATGCTGAGCTTCTGGCATTCGGAGATTTTTTCGATCACCAGCGAGCCGTCTTCGCCCTGAATTTCGCTTGGCAGCACGGAGTCGCTGACCTTCGAGTGCTGCAACGTCACGCTGAAATCACCGTAGTCCAGCACCACAACGCCGTGTGCATCCACGCCGCTCTCCAGCAGGCTGGCGGTGGCCGTCACGCCGTGTGGTTCCCCCCACAGCGCAACCGCAGAGGCCAGGCAGTAAAAACCGATATCCATAATCGAGCCATTCGAGAAGGCCGGGTTAAAGGTGTTCGGGTTTTCGCCGTCCAGATAGCGCTGGTAGCGCGAGGAATACTGGCAGTAGTTGATAAAGGCTTTACGCACTTTGCCAATTTTCGGCAGGGACTGCTGCAACAGCAGGAAGTTGGGCAGGCTGGCGGTTTTGAACGCTTCAAACAGCACCACCTGGTTTTCGCGGGCAAGCGCAATGGCGGCTTCCACTTCGTGGATATTCGACGCCAGCGGCTTCTCGCAGATCACATGCTTTTTATGGCTGAGGAACAGCTTCGTTTGCGGGAAGTGCAGAGCATTCGGGCTGGCGATATAGACCGCGTCAATGGCGTCGCTTTGCGCCATCTCATCGAGTGAGGTGAACAGATGTTCAACCAGGTAGTCATTCGCAAAACTTTGCGCCTGCTCAAGGCTGCGGGAATAGACTGCGGTGAGCTTATATTTGCCGGTTTCGTGGGCGGCGTCGACGAACTGGCGCGTGATCCAGTTCGTACCGATGACTGCGAAACGTATCATAAACGTTTACGTACTCCGTAGCAGGGAACCTAAAGCCACTGTAGCACGTCCTCATGACATTTCGCGTGCGCTACTGCGCATTACTCTTTAACGATAAATGCGTCAGCCACAAACGGGTATCAAACTCCAGCTGGTGGTACTGCGGCTCCATATGGCAGCACAGGGAATAGAACGCTTTGTCGTGATCTTTCTCTTTCAGGTGCGCCAGCTCGTGCACCACGATCATCCGCAGAAAGGCTTCCGGCGCATTGCGAAAGACGGTCGCGACGCGGATCTCCGCTTTGGCCTTCAGCTTGCCGCCCTGCACGCGGGAGATGGCGGTATGCAGGCCGAGCGCGTTTTTCAGCACGTGGATCTTGTTGTCGTACATCACCTTGTTGATCGGCGGGGCGCTCTTCAGATACTGGCTTTTCAGATCCTGCGTATACTGCCAGAGGGCTTTGTCAGTCGCGAAATCATGCGTGCCCGGGTAGCGTTTTTCCAGCACCGCGCCGAGCTTTCCCGCGGCGATCAGGTCGCGAACCTGGGATAGTAATTGCTCCGGGTAGCCCTGGAGATAAGTCAGCTGGTTCATCAAAACCCCAAAATAGTGTGAAAACGGGTATACTCACGCACCCTTTTCAGGGATACGCCAAATTTTACCATTCAGGAGGGCCGATGAGCCACTTAGACAACGGTTTCCGTTCACTCAACCTTAAACGTTTCCCGGAAACGGACGACGTGAACCCGCTTCAGGCGTGGGAAGCGGCGGATGAATATCTGCTGCAGCAGTTGGATGAGACTGAAATCCGCGGCCCGGTTCTGATCCTGAATGACGCGTTTGGCGCGCTGGGCTGTGCGCTGGCGGAACATGCGCCTTACAGTATCGGCGATTCTTACTTAAGCGAGCTGGCGACGCGTGAAAACCTGCGTCACAACGATATCGACGAATCCAGCGTGAAGTTCCTCGACAGCACCGCGGACTACCCGCAGGCGCCAGGGGTGGTGCTGATTAAAGTGCCCAAAACCATGGCGCTGCTGGAGCAGCAACTGCGCGCGCTGCGTAAAGTCGTGACGCCAGAAACGCGCATCATCGCGGGCGCCAAGGCGCGTGATATTCACACCTCGACGCTGGAACTGTTCGAGAAAGTGCTCGGCCCGACCACTACGACGCTGGCCTGGAAAAAAGCGCGCCTGATCAACTGTACCTTCAGCGCGCCGGAACTGGCCGACGCGCCAGAGACCCTGAGCTGGAAGCTGGAAGGGACCGACTGGACCATCCACAACCACGCGAACGTCTTCTCCCGTACCGGTCTGGATATCGGCGCACGCTTCTTTATGGAACATCTGCCGGAAAACCTGGAAGGGGAGATTGTCGATCTCGGCTGCGGTAACGGCGTGATTGGCCTGACGCTGCTGGCGAAGAACCCGGAGGCCAGCGTGGTGTTCAGCGACGAATCTCCAATGGCGGTGGCTTCAAGCCGTCTGAACGTGGAAACCAATCTGCCGGAGGCGCTGGATCGCTGCGAGTTTATGATCAATAACGCACTGTCCGGCGTAGAGCCTTTCCGCTTCAACGCGGTGTTTTGCAATCCTCCGTTCCACCAGAAGCACGCCCTGACGGATAACGTCGCGTGGGAGATGTTCCACCACGCGCGCCGCTGCCTGAAAATCAACGGCGAGCTGTATATCGTGGCCAACCGCCATCTGGACTACTTCCACAAGCTGAAGAAGATTTTCGGTAACTGCGTCACCATTGCGACAAACAACAAGTTTGTGGTGCTGAAGTCGGTGAAGCTGGGGCGTCGTCGATAAGATCGTTTTGCCTGGCGGCGTTTCGCTTGCCCAGGCCTACGGTTTTGTAGGCCCGGTAAGCGCAGCGCCACCGGGCAAGAAATCAAATCGCTAATGCCAATGTTGTCCCCTGCGCTATTGCCCGCCGCGCATCCAGCTCCATCGCCACGTCGCACCCGCCAATCAAATGTACCGTTTTCCCTGCCTCACGCAGCGGATCGGCCAGATCGCGCTTCGGCTCCTGCCCGGCGCACAAAATCACATGATCCACGTCCAGCAGCTGCGGCTCACCGCCGATCAGAACGTGTAGCCCGTCGTCGTCGATCTTCTGGTAGCTCACCCCCGGGATCATCTTTACCCCGCGCGAGAGCAGGGTGGCGCGGTGGATCCAGCCTGTGGTTTTCCCCAGCCCTTCACCCGGCTTGCTGGCTTTACGCTGGAGCATCACGATCTGACGCGGGCTTTTCGGCAGCTGCGGACCTTCCGGGCGTAAACCGCCGGACTGACTGAGACTGGTATCAATGCCCCATTCCACGCAGAACTCAGCGATGTTCTGGCTGGTGGCTTCGCCCGGCTGGCTTAAATACATCGCAGTATCAAAACCGATCCCGCCGCAGCCGATGATCGCCACCTTCTCGCCAACCGGCGCTTTGTCGCGCAGCACGTCCAGATAGCTCAATACCTTCGGATGATCGATACCCTCGATCGCAGGGGTGCGCGGGGCGATCCCACTCGCGAGGATCACCTCGTCGAAACCGATCAGATCCGCCGCGCTGACAACCTGATTGAGCCGCAGATCGACGCCCGTCACCTCGATCATCCGGCGGTAATAGCGCAGCGTTTCATAGAACTCCTCTTTGCCGGGGATCTGTCTGGCGATAGTAAACTGCCCGCCGATTTCCGCCAGCGCATCAAACAGCGTCACGCTGTGCCCACGCGAGGCGGCATTGACCGCAAACGCCAGGCCAGCGGGTCCTGCGCCCACCACGGCCAGACGCTTCTTGTTGGTCGCAGGAACGATCGGCATTTTGGTTTCATGGCAGGCGCGGGGATTCACCAGGCAGGAGGTGACCTTGCCGACGAAGATCTGATCCAGACACGCCTGGTTACAGCCGATACAGGTGTTGATCTCATCCGCACGGCCGCTTTGCGCTTTGGAGAGCAGTTCGGCATCCGCGAGGAACGGACGCGCCATCGACACCATATCGGCGTCGCCGCGGGAGATCACATCGTCCGCCACCTGCGGATCGTTAATGCGGTTAGTGGTCACCAGCGGAACGGAGACTTTGCCTTTCAGCTTGCGCGTTACCCAGCTGAACGCCGCACGCGGCACCGGCGTGGCGATGGTGGGGATGCGCGCTTCGTGCCAGCCAATCCCGGTGTTGATAATGGTGGCACCGGCGGCTTCAATCGCCTGCGCCAGCTGCACGGTTTCGTCGAAGGTGCCGCCGCCTTCCACCAGGTCGAGCATCGACAGGCGGAAGATGATAATAAAATCCGCACCCGCACGTTCACGCACCGCACGCACCACCTCCACGGCAAAACGCATGCGGCGGGCATAGTCGCCGCCCCATTCATCCTCGCGCTGGTTGGTGCGCGCGGCGAGAAATTCGTTGATCAGATAGCCCTCGGAGCCCATCACCTCCACGCCGTCATAGCCCGCTTCACGCGCCAGCGCGGCGCAGCGGGCGAAGTCCTCAATCAGCGCCAGGATCTCGTCATGGCTGAGGGCATGGGGAGTAAAGCGGTTAATCGGTGCCTGAATAGCCGAGGGGGCAACCAGGTTCGGCTGATAGCTGTAGCGCCCGGTATGCAGAATTTGCAGGGCGATTTTGCCGCCCTCGTTGTGAACCGCGTCGGTCACAATGCGGTGGTGCGGCAGCTGTGTCGCATCGTTCAACACTGCGCCGCCCTCCATCGTCACTCCGGAAGGGGCAGGGGCTACGCCGCCGGTGACAATCAGCGCCACCCCGTGGCGCGCGCGCTCGGCATAGAAGGCTGCCAGACGTTCAGCCCCGTCCGGACGCTCCTCCAGCCCGGTGTGCATTGAGCCCATTAACACGCGGTTTTTGAGGGTAGTGAACCCCAGATCGAGAGGGGCGAATAACGACGGGTAGCGGCTCATAGTCTCTTCCAGTGTAAAATTATTGTTATGTGGTCGGATGAGTTACTAATTTAGCCAGCGGCGGCAGAAAGGTAAAAGCGGGATCGAATGATTGTGATAGATCTCAAAGAACTTCACCCCTCACCCCGGCCCTCTCCCCAGAGGGGAGAGGGTGAAAGGCCGCACGGAGCAGTCCCCTCTCCCCTCTGGGGAGAGGGTTAGGGTGAGGGGCGTGTGTCGCGCATCAGGCCCGGCGCCTGCCACATCGAGGTTGTCAGCCCGCTGTCCACCAGCCCGAGCTGGTCCGCGTATACCGCCTGCCATTTCTGCATCATGCCGTCGTACAGCTCGCGGTGCGCCGGGTTTGGCGTGAACTCGCGGCTCCACTTCACCAGCCGCTCGCCCGTCGAGGCCATATCCGCGAACAGCCCCGCGCCAGCTCCTGCGGCAATGGCGCAGCCGAGCGCCGTTGCCTCTTTGACTTCTGGCACGCGCACCGGCAGGCCGGTGACGTCGCTTAAAATCTGGCTCCACAGGGCGCCCTTTGCGCCGCCGCCGGCAAACACCAGGCTCTCAAACGTCACGCCGGAGAAGCGCGAAATCTGCGCCAGGTTGCAGGCCGAGACGATCGCCGCGTTCTCTTCCAGCGCGCGGAACAGCGTCGCTTTGTTGCACTTTTCCGGGTCAATGGAGAGGTTAATAAACGACGGCGCGGCGTGGTACCACTGTTTGAAATGCATCGCGTCGGAGAAGATCGGCATCACCCCGTGGGAGCCCGGCGGGACGCGGCTCGCCATCTCTTCGAGCAGGGAGTAGGGGTCCATTCCCATGCGTTCGGCAATCAGCTTCTCTTCGGCGCAGAAGGCGTCGCGGAACCAGCGCATGGTCAGCCCGGTAAAGAAGCTGATCGACTCTGCCTGCGCCATGCCGGGGATAACGTGCGGGTTTACGCGGATGTTCATCTCAGGGTCGGTGCGCACCTGCGGCAGGTTCACCACCTGTTGCCAGAAGGTGCCGCCCAGCACCGCCGTTTGTCCGGCGCGCACCACGCCCAGCCCCAGACAGCCCAGTTGCACGTCGCCGCCGCCCATCACCACCGGGGTGCCCTCGCGCAGGCCGCTCTGTTGTGCGGCTGCTTTGGTGATGGCCCCCAGCACGGTGCCGGTCTCTTTTACCGGGGAGAGGATATCGGCGCGCAGCCCGGCCATGTCGAGCAGCGCCGGACGCCAGTCGCGGGAGAAGAGATCCAGCATGCCCGTCGTGCCCGCATTGGACGGGTCCACCGCCAGCTCGCCGGAGAGCTTCGCCGCCAGCCAGTCGCTGATCATAGTGATGGTGGCGGCTTTACGATAAATATCCGGACGATGGTGCGCCAGCCACAGCAGGCGCGGCATGGCGCTGAGGGCAAGCGTCTGGCCGGAAACGTCATACACTTCGGATTCAAACCGGTAGTCGTGGATCTCTTTGAGTTCAGCTACCTCTCGGCTGGCGCGGGCGTCGACGTTGGCGCAGGCCCAGATAGCCTCGCCGTTGCGGTCGTACAGCACAATCCCTTCGCGCATCGAACAGCAGGCGACGGACTGAATATCCGCCGCGCTCAGGCGCGCGCGCTCCAGCGCCTGATGAATACACCGGCAGGCCAGCTGCCAGTTGGTGTCGAGGTCGAACTCCATCGAGCCCGGCACGTTCTCGACGCTCAGGTGTTTCCACTCGGCCTGGCCAACGGCAATCTGGTTGCCCTGCAAATCGAAAACAACGGCGCGAACGCTGCCTGTCCCTGCATCTAACGCTAAAAGGTAACTCATGAGCATGCCTCATTGTTAGCGCAGGGAGGGCTCTTAAATGGCCAGAGCCAGCACCGCGCGGGCTGTCGTCTCTTCCGTCACCAGGCCATTAATACGGCGGCCCTTAAGTGCGGCATAAATCGCATCGGCTTTCTCTTCCCCCCCGGCCACGCCTACGATGGTGGGCAGCTGTGCCAGTTCATCGAGCGTGACGCCCAGTAGTTCTTTGTGGATCTCCAGCTCCTCGACGCATTCCCCTTCGGCATTGAGGAAATAGCCAAGGATATCGCCCACCGCGCCCTTGCGGGCGTACATCAACTGTTCACCTTCGCTGATATAGCCGGAGCGCAGTATCGTCGCGTCACGGCGCTGGTTCACCGAGCCAATGCCGACCACCGCCACGTCAGCGGCGGTGGCGGCGAGGATCACGTCCCGCACGCTGGTTTCGCGCTTTAAGATCCCGGCGACTTCAGCGGATGACACGCGAAGCGGGGCAGGGATCATGCTGACGCTACAGGCCGCATCCAGCTGGCCGATACCGGTCATATACGGCCCCACGCCGCCGGAGAGCGTCACCAGGCGGATCTGCTGTGAGCTAATAAAGCCGCTCAGGTGTTGCAGGCTGCTCATGGTGGTTTCACCGAAGCCCACCGCTAACAGCTGGCCGGGCTCCAGCACGCCCATCAGCGACTGGGCCGCGCCAATGCCTAACCGCACGTTCATCGGCGGCGTATTCAGGGCGGGCATCACGCGCACCAGCTTCAGGCCAAATCGTTGTTGCAACTCGGTTTCCAGCGCCAGGCAGCCCTCGTAGCGGGAGTTTATCTGCACGCGGATCACCCCGGACTGACGGCCTTTCTCCAGCAGGCGGGAGATCTTCAGGCGCGGCAGCCCGAGCCGCTCGCCGATGTCGTTCTGGGTCAGCCCGTCGTGGTAGTAGCACCAGGCCACGCGCGCCACCAGCTCCTCTTCCGCCAGTGCCAGCCCGGCAAACCGTCCTTCTTCCGCAGTGCGTTTATCGCTCATAGTTGAACTCTTATAAAAATTTAGATCATATGTTCGTGATGGTGCGGCGTGAAAATGTGAGCCACGCGACAAAATGGATCTTTTCGATCCTTTCCGGTTTATCTGAATCTCAATCGATAAAACTGTGATCCCTGCACGGTTGTAAATATAGTTCACCGTCTACGCTTTTGAACATTATTAAATCTAAAAATCATTTGTTCAATAGCGGAGCGATGATGACACCACTTCTCGAGGCACGTGACATCTGCAAACAGTTCTCTGGCGTGCCTGTGTTAAAAGGCATTGATTTCACGCTGCTTGCTGGGCAGGTGCATGCGCTGATGGGCGGTAACGGCGCGGGAAAATCGACGTTGATGAAAATCATCGCCGGGGTTGAAACGCCGGATCGCGGTGAGCTTTCGGTTGCGGGCGAGTCTTTTGCACGGCTTACCCCGTCGCAGGCGCACCGGTTAGGCATTTATCTGGTGCCACAGGAGCCGCTGCTTTTCCCCAACCTGACGGTGCGGGAAAACATCCTGTTTCGTCTGCCGCGCGAACGAGATCGGGAAAAGCGGCTGGCGGAGAAACTCCAGCAGCTGCAATGTCAGCTTAATCTTGATGCCGCTGCCAGCACTCTGGAAGTCGCGGATCAGCAGATGGTGGAGATCCTGCGCGGGCTGATGCGCAACGCCAGAATTCTGATCCTCGACGAACCCACGGCATCGCTCACGCCGGGCGAGACCGAACGCCTGTTTCGCCAGATCCGCGCGCTGCAGGATCTCGGCGTTGGCATTGTTTTTATCTCGCACAAGCTGCCGGAAATTCGCATGATTTCGAGCCACGTCTCGGTGATGCGCGACGGCGCGGTGGTGCTGAGCGGCGAAACCGGGCACTTTGACGATAACGCCCTGATCGCCGCCATGACGCCTGTCAGCCGGGAAAAGTCGCTAAGCGATACGCAAAAGCTGTGGCTGTCGCTGCCGGGCAACCGCCGAACCCAGGCGCAGGATTTCCCGGTGCTGCGGGTGGAGGATCTCACCGGGGAAGGGTTTATTGATCTCAGCCTTGAGATTTATGCCGGGGAGATTGTCGGTCTGGCCGGGCTGGTGGGGTCCGGGCGTACCGAGTTTGCCGAAACGCTTTACGGCCTGCGTCCGGTACGCGGCGGGCGGGTGTGGCTGGAGAACCAGGAGATCACCGCCGTTCCGGTCAGTTCCCGTCTGGAAAAAGGGCTGGTTTATCTGCCGGAAGACAGGCAGGTGTCCGGCCTGTTTCTCGACGCGCCTGTCCGCTGGAACACGGTGGCGCTGAACGAGCCGTCGCTCTGGCAGCAGCGAAAGCGGGAGTCTGCGGTGGTGGAGCGTTACCACCGGGCGCTGGGGATCAAGCTCAACCATGCGGAGCAAACCGTGCGCACGCTCTCCGGTGGTAATCAGCAGAAGGTGCTGCTGGCGCGCTGTCTTGAGGCCAATCCGCTGCTGCTGATCGTCGATGAACCGACGCGCGGCGTGGACGTATCGGCGCGCGCCGATATCTACCAGCTGCTGAAAAGCGTGGCGGCGCAGAACGTGGCAGTGCTGATGATCTCAAGCGATCTCGATGAATTTCCCGGCCTCGCGGATCGGGTGCTGGTAATGCATCAGGGCGTGCTCAGCGGCGAACTGCCGCGCCAGGCCGTCAGCCTCGATCGGATGATGGCGCTGGCGTTTGGAGGGCAATCATGAAGATCTTACTGAAAAACCGCGAGCTGAGCGCGTTTCTCGCCATTCTGGCCCTGTTCGCCGTGCTGGTGGCGCTGAACCCGTCCTACCTTAGCTTACAGACGCTGGGGATGATCTTCGCCAGTTCGCAGATCCTGATTTTGCTGGCCATCGGCGCGGCGCTGGTGATGCTGACCCGTAATATCGACGTCTCCGTCGGCTCCACCGTCGGGCTGTCCGCCATTGCCGTCGGCGTGGCGCTCAACAGCGGCTACAGTCTGCCCGTTTCCATTCTCTTCGCGCTGACGATTGGCGCGCTGGCGGGGGCGTTCAACGGTTTTCTGGTGGTGGGGCTGCGCATTCCAGCGATTGTCGCCACCCTCGGCACGCTGGGGCTGTATCGCGGGGCGATGCTGCTCTGGACCGGCGGGAAGTGGATAGAAGGGCTGCCGCCGGGGCTGAAATCCCTCTCTGAGCCTGCCGCCGTCGGCATTTCGCCGCTCGGCATGCTGGTGTTGATTATTGCGGCCACAGGCGCGTGGACGCTGTCGCGCACCGCCTTTGGACGTAATTTTTACGCCGTGGGGGATAACCTCACCGCCGCGCGCCAGCTGGGCGTGGCGGTGAACCGCACCCGCATGATCGCCTTTACCCTCAACGGCATGCTGGCGGCCTGCGCCGGGATCGTCTTTGCCGCGCAGATAGGCTTTGTGCCCAACCAGACCGGCAGCGGGCTGGAGATGAAAGCCATCGCTGCCTGCGTGCTGGGGGGCATCTCGCTGCTGGGCGGCACCGGCACGCTGGTCGGTGCGTTCCTCGGCGCGTTCTTCCTCACCCAAATCGATACCGTGCTGGTGCTGTTCAGGCTCCCGGCGTGGTGGAACGACTTTATCGCCGGGTTGGTGCTGCTGGGCGTGCTGGTGCTCGACGGGCGTCTGCGTCAGGCACTGGCGCGGCATCAGCGGGCGCTGAAATACAGCCGTTTCCAGCCCGGTAACAAAGGGGGGAAGCACGTCACCCCGTTTCCCAAACGCAAAAAAGAGGTGGCGTGAATGAGGCTTAACTGGGAAAGCGCGCTGCTGATTTTACTGGTGCTGGAGATCCTGCTCTTCGGCGCCATCAACCCGCGCATGCTCGACATCAATATGCTGCTGTTCAGCACCAGCGACTTTATCTGCATTGGTATCGTGGCGCTACCGCTCACGCTGGTGATTATCAGCGGCGGGATCGACATCTCCCTCGGCTCAACCATCGGCCTGTGCGCTATCGCGCTGGGGGTGATGATGCAGGCGGGGTGGCCGATGGCGGTCGCCATCCCGCTGACGCTGCTGCTCGGCCTGCTGTGCGGACTGTTGAATGCGGCGCTGATCCACTACACCGGTATCAGCCCTTTAGTGATCACCCTCGGCACGCTCTACCTCTACGGCGGCGGGGCGCTGCTGCTCTCCGGCATGGCGGGCGCGACGGGCTACGAGGGGATCGGCGGCTTTCCGGACAGCTTCACGGCGTTCGCTAACCTCACGGTGTTGGGCCTGCCGATCCCGCTGGTGCTGTTCGCGGTGATTACCGCTTTCTTCTGGCTGATTACCCATCGCGGGCGCTTTGGTCGGCATCTGTTTTTAATTGGCCAGAATCCGCGCGCGGCGCGCTATGCGGCGCTGTCGGTGAACGGTATGCCGTATGCGCTGTACGGCCTGGTGGGCGTGGCCTCGGCGATTGCCGCGCTGGTGATGGTCTCCTATTTCGGCTCCGCGCGTTCGGATCTGGGGCGCGATTTACTGATGCCTGCGCTCACCGCCGCCGTGCTCGGCGGAGCGAATATCTACGGCGGCTCAGGTTCGGTTGTCGGTACGGCGCTGGCGGCGCTGCTGGTGGGGTACCTGCAACAGGGTTTACAGATGGTTGGCATCCCCAACCAGGTGTCGAGCGCGCTGTCAGGGGCGCTGCTGGTTGTGGTGGTGATGGGGCGTTCGCTGAGTCTGCACCGTGAATGGGTGCGTTCTCTCTTCAGAAAACTATCCGGAGCGTAAGATGAAAACAAAACTGCTCGTCCTGGCAATGGCCCTCAGCTTCGCTTCGGCGCAGGCGGCGGACCGCATTGCCTTTATCCCGAAACTGGTGGGTGTGGGATTCTTCACCAGCGGCGGCAACGGCGCGAAAGAGGCGGGGAAAGATCTTGGCGTGGACGTGACTTACGACGGCCCGACCGAGCCGAGCGTCTCCGGCCAGGTGCAGTTGATCAATAACTTCGTCAACCAGGGCTATAACGCCATCATCGTCTCTGCCGTGTCGCCGGACGGTCTCTGCCCGGCGCTGAAGCGCGCGATGCAGCGCGGCGTGAAGGTCCTGACCTGGGATTCCGACACCAAACCGGAGTGCCGCAGCATTTACATCAACCAGGGCACGCCGGAACAGCTGGGCGGCCTGCTGGTGGAGATGGCAGGCAAACAGGTCACCAAACCGAACGCGAAAGTGGCGTTCTTCTACTCCAGCCCCACCGTCACCGACCAGAACCAGTGGGTGAAAGAGGCGAAGGCCAAAATCGAGAAAGACCATCCCCAGTGGCAGGTCGTCACCACGCAGTTTGGCTATAACGACGCCACTAAATCCCTGCAAACCGCCGAGGGGATCTTAAAAGCCTATCCGGATCTGGATGCGATCATCGCCCCGGACGCCAACGCCCTGCCGGCGGCGGCACAGGCGGCGGAAAACCTGAAGCGGGAAGGGGTGGCGATTGTCGGCTTCAGCACGCCAAACGTGATGCGTCCGTACGTTGAGCGCGGCACAGTGAAAGCCTTCGGCCTGTGGGACGTGGTGCAGCAGGGCAAAATTGCGGTCAATGTCGCCGATCGTTTGCTGAAAAAGGGCGATCTTAACCCTGGCGACAGCGTGGAGGTGAAAGATATCGGGACGCTGAAGGTCGAGCCGAACAGCGTGCAGGGCTACCAGTATGAGGCGAAGGGCAACGGCATCGTGCTGCTGCCGGAGCGGGTGGTGTTCACCAAAGAGAACATCAACAAATACGATTTCTGACGGGGGAGCAAATGGCTGATTTAGACGACATCAAAGACGGCAAGGATTTTGGCATCGGTACGCCGCAGCAGAATGTGCCGTACACCCTGAAGGGCTGCGGTTCGCTCGACTGGGGCATGCAGTCGAGGCTTTCGCGCATTTTCAACCCGCAGAGCAACCGCACGGTGATGCTGGCCTTTGACCACGGTTACTTTCAGGGACCGACCACCGGCCTTGAGCGTATCGATCTCTCCATCGCGCCGCTGTTTGGCGAAACCGACGTGCTGATGTGTACCCGCGGCATCCTCAGGAGCCAGGTACCTGCCGCGACGAACAAACCGGTGGTGCTGCGCGCCTCCGGCGGTAACTCGATTCTGGGCGAGCTGTCTAACGAGTGCGTGGCGGTGGCGATGGAAGACGCGCTGCGCCTGAACGTCTGCGCGGTGGCGGCGCAGGTCTATATCGGAAGCCCGTTTGAACATCAGTCAATCAACAACATCATCAAGCTGGTGGATGCGGGGGCGCGTTACGGCATGCCGACGCTGGCGGTGACGGGCGTGGGTAAAGAGATGGCGCGCGACGCGCGCTATTTCTCGCTCGCCAGCCGCATCGCTGCCGAAATGGGGGCCCAGTTCGTCAAAACCTACTACGTGGACGAGGGCTTTGAAAAAGTGACCGCCAGCTGTCCGGTGCCGATTGTTATCGCGGGCGGCAAAAAGCTGCCGGAGCATGAGGCGCTTGAGATGTGCTGGCGGGCGATTGACCAGGGCGCGTCCGGCGTGGATATGGGGCGCAACATCTTCCAGTCCAGCGCGCCGCTCGCCATGCTGAAGGCGGTGAAGAAAGTGGTTCACGAGAACATGAGCGCCCGTGAGGCGTTCCAGTTCTGGCAGGAAGAGAAACAGGGAGAAGCAAAATGAACGTGACGCTGGTGGAAATCAACATCAAACCCGAGCGGGTGGATGAGTTTCTGGAGGTATTTCGCGCCAACCACGAGGGGGCGATCCAGGAGCCGGGAAACCTGCGCTTTGACGTCTTGCAGGACCCGAGGGTGAAAACCCGGTTCTTTATCTATGAGGCCTATAAAGACGAAGAGGCGGTGTTGGCGCATAAGCAAACGCCACACTATCTGGCGTGCGTGGACAAGCTCGAAGAGTTGATGTCAGAGCCGCGCAAAAAACGCTGCTTTGTGGGGTTGTTGCCGGAGTAGCGTTTTGCCCGGTGGCGCTGCGCTTACCGGGCCTACGGGGGGATGGTGCGGTGTTTGCCCGGTGGCGCTGCGCTTACCGGGCCTACGGGAGGATGGTGCGGTGTTTGCCCGGTGGCGCTAACGCTTACCGGGCCTACGGGTACGGGGGGGTTGATTTTGTAGGCCGGGTAAGCGAAGCGCCACCCGGCGTTGTTCACGCCAGCTCCAGCAACTGAACACGCGCCGTCGCGCCCGGCATCAGCTTTTGCAGATTGCTCACCAGCTCATCGCCAGCTTCCTGTAATGCCGCCAGCGGCATCGACGGCAGGCTTTCGAGAATAAACCACATGGACTGCGCCTGGCTGTCCAGACGCGTGCGTATCCCCTGTCGCCAGTTCCAGCGGCGGCAGGTGACGCCAAGATCGTCACGCCAGATAACTTCGCCTGGTTCCGGGTTTTCGACTACCGGCTCACCCTCTTTAAAGGTATCAAACGGCTCGCTGCCGTCGGCCAGCGTCAGGCGCGGCGCACCCGCGTAAGCCGCCAGATTTTCTCCCCCCACCGGAATAGCGTAGCGGATGCTGATGGCATTATAGATATCCACCACCGGGTCGAGCGGCGGCAGCGAACCGTCTCTCATCACGCGCTTACGCAGAGCCGAGGCCGAGCAGGGCGTACGTTTGGGTTTTGCACCAAAGGCTTTAAACACCTCATCCCAGGCGGCGAGATGATTTTCTGCCCAGGGCACATCATCATTGAGCATCTGCTGGCAGACCTGCGCCAGCGCGGCGGGAGCAACCTCCGGTTGGGTGATCGGGGCGGCTTCAACCTGAATGCTCAACGCCCGAAAGCCGGGAGCGATCCCGACAAGTCGCGAATCTATTGACGGTGCTACAAGAGACATAAATAATCCTGTATTGACTGTTTTATACCATGGTAGTGACCAATGACTGATAAAGTCAATATAATGACCGACGCGGGCGCCGATGTTGCCCAGGTAAGCCTGGCCGTCGCGAACCGTATCCGCAGCTGGCGGAAAGAGAAAAAACTGTCGCTGGACGAGCTTTCTCGCCGCGCCAGCGTCAGCAAAGGCATGCTGGTGGAGATCGAAAAAGGGGCTGCCAACCCCAGCATTGCCATTCTGTGTAAACTGGCCGCCGCGCTTGGCGTTTCGGTGGCAGATATCGTTAATGTCTCCAGCGAGCCGCAGGTACACATTATTCAGGAAGAGGCGATCCCAGTTCTGTGGCAGGGCGCACAGGGCGGTTACGCCAGATTGCTGGCAGGCACCGCAGGCCCGGACATGATTGAGCTGTGGCAGTGGGAGATGCATCCGGGAGAAACGTTCACCTCTCCGGGACATCCGGCGGGAACGTTTGAGCTGCTGCACGTGAACGAAGGCGTATTAACCCTGACGGTGGACGAGACGGTGGCACAGGTTAATGCTGGCGCGTCGGCGGTGGCGAAAACGGAAGCGGCGCACGGCTATGCCAATGAAAGCGATACCGTGCTTCGCTTCACCATGACGGTGGCAGAGTTTCACCGATAAAAAGCAGCCCGGTGGCGCTGCGCTTACCGGGCCGACATCTGCAGTATGTTGTAGGCCGGGTAAGCGTAGCGCCACCCGGCGTTTTTTACGCCTCTTCCACGCTCACCCGCAGCGCCGCCAGCGCCTTACGCGCCGCCTTCAGCACCTGCTCACACTGCTCAATGGTGAGCGTCAACGGTGGCTCAATGCGGATGGTTTTCGAGTTGTTGAGCGTTCCCGCCACCAGTACCCGCTGGCGGAACATCTCGCTTGCGAAGCTATAACCGGTTTCGTTATCAACGAACTCAATCGCCATCAGCATCCCTTTCCCGCGTGCATCCTGTACCAAATCCGGGTATTCCCGGCCCAGCTGACGGAAGCCGTCCAGCAGCATGTCGCCTTTCTGCTCCGCCTGCGCAGGCAGGTTTTGCTCCAGCAGCACGTTGATGGTGGCCAGCGCTGCCGCACAGGCCAGCGGGTTACCGCCAAAGGTGGTGGTATGTAAGAACGGGTTGTCGAATAGCACCGAGAAGACCTCCTCAGTGGCGACCGTTGCGCCAATCGGCATCACGCCGCCGCCGAGCGCTTTCGCCAGGCATAAAATGTCTGGCTGAACGTTCTCATGCTCGCAGGCGAACATCCTGCCGGTGCGCCCCATCCCGGTCTGCACTTCGTCGAAGATCAGCAGCGCGCCAAACTCATCGCACAGCTGACGCACGGCGGGCAGATAGCCCTGCGGCGGGAGGATCACCCCGCCTTCGCCCTGAATCGGCTCCAGGATCACCGCCGCCACGTCGTCGCCGGTTTTACGGCATTCACTCAGCATGGTGCGCATGGCGTTGATGTCGCCGAACGGTACGTGGCGGAAGCCCGGCAGCAGCGGCATAAACGGTTTGCGGAAGGTGGATTTGGCGGTCGCCGACAGTGCGCCCAGGGATTTCCCGTGGAACGCGCCGCTGGTGGCGATAAAGGTGAATTTCCCGCGCGGCGACTGGTACGCTTTGGCGAGTTTAATCGCCGCTTCGACCGATTCGGTGCCGCTGTTGCTGAAGAAGCTGTATTTCAGCTTACCGGGCGTTAAGGCTGCCAGCGTTTTCGCGAGCATGGCGCGAAGCGGATCGAGCAGTTCCTGGCTATGGAGAGGTTGTTTCGCAAGTTGATTCTGTACGGCGGAAACCACAACTGGATTACGGTGCCCCACGTTGAAAATACCAAAACCACCCAGGCAATCGATAAACTCCTGTCCCTGGGTGTCGACAAGCGTATTCAGACTCCCCGCTTGCCACTCTACGGCTCCGTAATCCCCGCCGGCGGTAACAGATTTGCGATACTCCAGAAAACCAGGATTCACATGCTCTTTAAAGTAATCAATGACCTCACGGTTAAGTTGTTTCATCTCCTCATGATCAAGCGTTCGCTTTTCAATGAGATTCAGTGCGTGCGCGGTACAGGCAAGAGCCGAGGCGCTGGAAGGTAACCTGTTCAAAATATGCTCCCGGGGATCGCGTATCACATGATACTGAGTTAAGTATTGCAGGGATTACGCCACCTCAGATGCCTTAACAAAAATCGGGATAAACGCCAGGTGAAATCAGAGTTGCACAATATTTAATCATGCCATCGCGCGCCGCACGGGATAAGGGATAACGAGCCGGGGATGGGGTTTCGTCAATTGCACTGCTCCAGGGCAGGAAATGCGCCTTAAGTGTGCGCCGGAGGATCGTGCTTTGTAGGTAGTTTCGTGTCGAAAGTATTTTAAATCAATTAATTAGAAAAGCGTACGAAAAGTGCGGTTTAACCGAGAT
Organism: Enterobacter cloacae complex sp.6700776; assembly: GCF_048284255.1. NCBI lineage: Bacteria > Pseudomonadati > Pseudomonadota > Gammaproteobacteria > Enterobacterales > Enterobacteriaceae > Enterobacter > Enterobacter cloacae complex sp.6700776. The sequence continues at coordinate 197,248 of NZ_JBLVYK010000007.1, forward strand.
TTGCGATCTCAATCATATTTAACAACTAAAGATAAATTTTTTATCGCCGAAAAAACATAAGCCACAAAATTAACATTCAAATAACCTGCAAGGGATGCTCACTATGTCCTCTCCTGACTATGTCACCCAGAATGAATATCCGCTGGACGATGACACCACGCTTATGTCGACCACCGACCTCCACAGCTACATGACCCACACTAACGACACCTTTGTGCAAGTGAGTGGCTTTACGCTTCAGGAGCTGCTCGGGCAGCCGCACAACATTGTGCGCCACCCGGATATGCCGAAAGCGGCTTTTGCCGACATGTGGTACACGCTGCAAAAGGGCGAGCCCTGGAGCGGGATTGTCAAAAACCGACGTAAAAATGGCGATCACTATTGGGTACGCGCCAATGCGGTACCAATGGTGCGTAACGGTCAGATGACGGGCTATATGTCCATTCGTACCCGCGCCACCGAGGACGAGATCGCCGCGGTGGAGCCGCTTTATAAGGCGCTCAATGAAGGACGTAGCAAAAAACGCATTCATAAAGGGCTGGTGGTGCGCAAAGGCTGGCTCGGCAAATTACCGGCGATGCCGCTGCGCTGGCGCGTGCGTAGCGTAATGGCGGTACTTTTTGCGGTGATGGCCGCAACGCTGGTTGCCAGTGCCGCAGGCTGGGCTTCGCTGGTGGCGGCAGCCGTGGTGATGCTGCTTGGCACCCTGGTATTTGAGCAACAGATTGTCCGCCCGGTGGAAAACGTCGCAAGGCAGGCGCTCAGGGTCGCTACCGGCGAGCGTAACAGCGTGCAGCATCTTAACCGCAGCGATGAACTGGGGCTGATGCTGCGGGCCGTCGGACAACTGGGGCTGATGTGCCGCTGGCTTATCAACGACGTCTCCAGCCAGGTGGTGAGCGTGCGCGACGGCAGCGACAGGCTGGCGCAGGGTAATGAAGATCTCAACGACCGCACGCGCCAGACCGTGGCTAACGTGCAGCAGACCGTGGCAACAATGAACCAGATGGCGGCGTCGGTGCAGAGTAACTCTGAGACCGCAGCCGAAGTCGACAAGCTGTCGATGGCTGCCAGCAGCGCGGCCACGCAGGGCGGCACCGTGATGCAGACCGTAGTGAAAACCATGGATGACATTGCCGACAGTACCCAGCGCATTGGCTCTATTACCTCGCTTATCAATGACATCGCCTTCCAGACCAATATTCTGGCGCTGAACGCCGCGGTTGAGGCGGCACGCGCGGGCGAACAGGGGAAAGGCTTTGCGGTGGTGGCGGGCGAAGTGCGTCATCTTGCCAGCCGCAGCGCGAACGCGGCTAACGATATTCGCAAGCTGATCGACGCCAGCGCCAGCAAAGTGCAGTCGGGCGCCGATCAGGTCCACGCCGCGGGACGTACCATGGATGATATTGTCGAGCAGGTGAAAAACGTCACGCAGCTTATCGCGCAGATCAGCCACTCCACCTCCGAGCAGGCGACAGGCCTGACAGAGCTGACCCGTGCCGTGGCAGAACTGGACAGCATTACGCAGAAAAATGCTGACCTGGTCGAAGAGAGCGCGCAGATTTCCGCGATGGTTAAGCACCGGGCTGGACGTCTTGAAGATGCGGTTACCGTGCTGCATTAAGAAATGCATGCTTCGATAAAGCCGTTTATTCCTCCGGGGTAAACGGCTTTTTTGTTTTTCAGAATAAGTTATGTTGTTAATGAAATATTAAGTAACTAAAAAAAGCATCCGATTTTTAATTGCTCCGCCCCGGATTTATTGAAAGTGAGAAATAAAAAAACGATCAAAGTCATAAAGTTAGCGCGTTTCCTACCGATAACAGCGATCGTCTGAGAAATAATCACATCGATGGGGTAAATATGTTCATACATGACGTAAAGATCGGCACGAAATTATTTCTGGCGTTTGGATTATTTATTGTCCTGATGGTCGTCAGCGCAAGCTTGTCTCTGATGAGCCTGAATCGGGCAAACAATGGAATGCAAACCATTCTTACCAGCGACTATCCAACTACGGTAAAAGCGAACCAGTTAATCGACAACTTCCAGGAATTTATCAGCACGCAGCAGCTCATGCTGCTGGACGAACAGGGAACGTACACGACGCAATCAGAACAGCGTCTGAAGGCGATAAGCGAGCGCATCACCGCAATCCTGAGCGAGCTGGACAACGCTCTCAAGGATAAAAAATCCCAACAGGTGCTGGCGGACATCCACGGCGTACGCCAGCAATATCTTGACTCGCGCTACCGCATTTTGCAGGCCGTGCAGAATAACGACCGTGCGGGCGCGATAAACGAGATGATGACCAACACCCTGGACCTGCAACAGTCTTATAAAGCGAAAGTGCAGGCGCTGATTGCGATCCAGGATCATGAAATGCAGAGTGCGGGCGAGCAGGTGGAAGGCGATTTCCGCACTAATCGTCTGCTGCTGATCCTGATTACGCTTTTCAGCGTCGCGGCAGCCAGCCTGACTGGCTGGTTCATTGTGCGATCCATTACCCGCCCGCTGAACGACGCGGTGAATTTTGCGGAGGCCATCGCCGATGGCGATCTCACCGGCAGCATTACCTCGCACGGTAAAGATGAAACCGGACTGCTCCTCACCGCATTGATGGAGATGAAAACGCGCCTGCTGGAGATTGTGCAGCAGGTGCAAACCGGATCGGAAAACATCTCCAGCGCCGCCGCACAGATTGTCGCGGGCAACCAGGATCTGGCTGCCCGCACGGAGGAGCAGGCCAGTTCCGTTGAACAGACGGCCGCGTCGATGGAGCAGATTACCGCCACGGTGAAGAACACCGCGTCCCACACCGGAGAAGCGACGAACCTGTCTGCCGATGCGGCTGCCGTGGTCAAAAACAACGGCGAGATGATGAAGCAGGTCACCAGCAAAATGCGCCTGATTAACGAAACATCGAACAGGATGTCCGACATCATCGACCTGATCGACGCCATTGCCTTCCAGACCAACATTCTGGCGCTGAACGCGGCGGTCGAAGCGGCGCGCGCAGGTGAGCATGGTCGCGGCTTTGCGGTGGTGGCGGGTGAGGTACGCCAGCTCGCGCAGAAAAGTGCAACATCTGCGAGTGAGATCCGCCAGCTGATTGAAAGCTCCACAAGCCAGACGCAGGACGGCATGAACCTTGTGGAGAAAGCCAGCGGGCTTATCAACGGCATGGTCGGCAACGTGGAAGAGATGGACGTCATCCTGCGTGAAATTCGCCAGGCCAGCCATGAACAGACGGAAGGTATCTCGCAGATCAACAGCGCGATTGGCCTGATAGACGCCACCACCCAGCAGAACTCCGCGCTGGTGGAGGAGTCCGTTGCGGCGGCGGCATCCCTTAACGAACAGGCGATACATCTGAAAGAGCTGGTCCGCGTGTTCCGCGTGAGCGACGGCGTGCTGGCTTAATCCAGCTGGGAGATCTCCAGTGCCGCGCGGTCAATCACGCCGATAATCTGTTTTAACTGCGCGTCGCTGAGCTCTCCCTGATTAACCTTCAGATCCAGAACCGCTTTGAAGTTATCCAGCGCCCGCTTCATCTGTGGGTTTTTGCGCAGCTGGAACCCGACGGAGCGCGCCTTGATACGCGTCTGGATCTGCTCCAGCTGTTCCCGATTGTCATCCAGCCATTGCTGCCCGGCGGCGTTAATTGCAATCCGCTTACGGCCGTTCTCTTCTTCGGTAATGGTGATCAGCGCCTGATCCTGCAAGTAATCCAGCGTCGGGTAGATCACGCCAGGGCTTGGCGTGTAATGTCCCTGCGTCAGGTTCTCGATCTCTTTAATCAGTTCATAACCATGGCTCGCGTTGCGGGTCAGGATATCCAGGATCACCAGCCGCAAATCACCATGGCCAAAAAATCGTGGCCGGCGTCCGCCGCTGTCGTGTTCGTGTCGCATGTTTCTTCCTCAATTTGATATATCTAAACTATATCTAAGATATATTCAGATGCAATCTAAAAAATCTTGATTTCTGAGTTAATAGCAATCATTATCATTAAAAATTCATTCCGATATATCGTATTCACCTGAGAAGGGCATCAACATGGCATCTACCCGTTACCCTCAACGTGTCCGCAATGACCTGCGTTTTCGTGAGCTGAACGTGCTGCGCACTGAGCGAGTCAGCGCAGGATTTCAGCGCATTGTACTAGGCGGCGAGGCGCTGGAGGGCTTTAGCTCTCGCGGCTTTGACGACCATACCAAAGTCTTTTTCCCGGCACCGGGCACCCCTTTCGTGCCGCCTGTGGTGACCGATGAAGGCATCGACTGGGGCGACGGGGTGCGTCCGCAGGCGCGTGACTACACCCCGCTGTACGATGACGAAAAACACGAGCTGGCGCTCGATTTTTTCGTGCATGATGGCGGCATTGCCAGCAACTGGGCGGTAGAGGCGAAGGTGGGCGACAAGCTGACCATCGGCGGTCCGCGTGGTTCGCTGGTGGTGCCGGAAGATTACGCCTGGCAGTTGTACGTGTGCGACGAGTCGGGTATGCCCGCGCTGCGCCGCCGTTTAGAAAGCATCGCAAAACTGCCTGTTCCCCCGGCGATCCACGCCATCGTCACCGTGGGCGATGCGGCGTACCAGGACTATCTGGCGCACCTGAGCGGGTTCAACATCACCTGGGTTATCGGCCACAACGAGCAGGCGGTAGCCGACCATCTTGCAGCGCTGGCCGTGCCGGAAGAGGATTACTTTATCTGGCTGACCGGAGAGGGGAAGGTGGTGAAACGCCTGAGCCGTCAGTTTGAAACCGACGCAATTGACCCACAGCTGGTACGTGCCAGTGCGTACTGGCACGCCAAATAATCAGGCTGCGGGATCCAGCTGCGCTTCGCTCACCTGATGTTCGAGCGAGGCGCATACCTCTCTCAGCGCTTTCTCCTGCTGGGCAAAGTAGGCTTCCATATTGCTGAGCGACGAGACGAGCAGCCAGGACTCTTCCTTCTCCAGCTCTGCCAGCTCGTTCACCAGGGTGTCGATTTGCTCACGCACCTGCGCCATTTTTTTGCGAATACGTTCCAGGTCGTTCAGCCTGTCGCTCGCCATCATCGGTTCAAACCCTTGTTGCAGACGGGCGACCAGCGAGCGAATGGCCTTCACGTCGCCGCGCTGTTTGGCCTGGTTGAGTTGCACCATCATCCTGTTGGCTTCCTCTTTTAAATCATCGGCAACCAGATCCGGGTGGCATAGCTTGCTCGCCTGACGCCAGAGCCGCTTCAGCTCGTTCCGATCCTCTTCAGAGAGATCCTTGCCTTTACGCAGGCGCACCTCGGCATCATGATGCTGTTCTCGATACTTTTTGTACTCTTCGTTGGCCTCATCGCGCGCCTGACGTGCTGGCTCTTCTTCACGCGTTAAACCGGTCTCCAGCTCCATCGCTTCGGCCAGCAGGTTGGCAATCAGATTACTTTGCTGCTGAAGATGCTTGCGCGCCTCTGCCGCCTGAACGGAATCCGCAGGCAGATCTCGCCAGCGCCGGGTGAGCGTTGTCAGAACCTCTACGGCCTGCGCCATATAGCCCTGGCAGCGGCGGTAATCCTCTTCCCGACGACGCGTCTCCGCCTGCTGACGACGCAGGTTAAGCTCCGCCAGCGTTTTACGCAGGGCGAGGATCTGCTGCATCAACGGCCCGAGGCGGGAGAAATAGAGATCGTTGAATTCATCAAGCTGCTGTACCCGGGCGTTACGACGATCAATCAGATCGCGCAGACGCTCTTCCAGGGCTTTTAGCTCCAGCTTGCTGGCCGCCAGCTGCGGGTCACGCCACGGGGTAACGGCGCGCTGGCTTTGCAGCCAGGCGGTGATAGCGCGAAGGGCTGCGGTGTAGTTTTTCTGCTCAAGCGCCGCGACGATGGACAGGAGTTCATCGTCAAAGGCTTCCTCTTTGAGACGTTTCAACTGGCTCCGGATGATGTCGTCATCTTCCAGCTCAATGGCATTTTTAATGATTTCTAGCCGTTTGATCGGTGTGCTCATGATGCCTTTCGCTCTGGCGCTTAAGTATTTGAGTTAAGGTTAGTTGTTGTAAAAGCTACTGGAAATAATACACACGGATGATGATCGGCGCGATGGGGGATTTCTTTAGTTTTTAGGGTTTGTGAGGGGAAGCGACAGGCCGGGCTATGTGTGGTGGGCTCCGTATGTGCTTGCTGTATGGCCCGGTATCTTCCGCAAAGGCTTCAACGGCATCTGAAACGTCATCCAGTAAATCCTCTGGGATAACGACCGGTGCCCCAGGATCTGCTGGGTGCGCCGTGCCCACGGCTATCAAAATGTGGTTCAGAATGGTGAATGCGAATTTCGGATCCGAAGTTGACACGCTATTAACGAGGGAGAGTGCAGCTTGCGGCGTGGCGACATCTGCATTGCTTTCGATAAGCTCAATCACTGCCTCAAAAAGGGTTGCGGCATCAGTGAGGTCTTCAGTAATACCGTCGAGCGTCGAAATGACCCCAGCGAGGCTGGGCGGGTAAGTGATCGTTTCGGGTAAAAGTGCGCTGAGTTCAGAAACGAGCTGATTTATACGCTTTACTGCTGAGCGGTACAGCGTAGCAGAATCGGGCGGGGTAAGCCCACCAGCTTTGCGTACGCATTGCGCATTGAAAGCGTCGATCTGGTACTGTTGTTCAAGCATGAAGGCCTCTGAGAATGAAGATAAGCGGATCGCCGGATGCAACCACAGAACCGCAGGAGACCGGATCGCCCATGCACACAACTCCCATGAGGTTGAGGTGTACCAGGGGTGAGTAGATATAGCGACGCCATCAGGGGAGCTGTTTTTGTCGCTGTGCTTGTCAAATGGCATGCCATTCACCTGCGCAGGTATACCGTTAACTGTAAAGAACGTCTCCCCTGCGACGGCAGGGGGGGGGCGGGAAGCCTTCATGGCCTGAACAGATCGCGCCTTGAATTATGATGATGGGCATAGTGATGAGATTTGGTGGTTGAGTCAGAAAAGAGGCTAACAAGACTCCACTGGTCAAAGAGCTGGGTGCCAGAAACGAAAAAAGCCACCAAAAGGTGGCTTTCAACGCCTGCATATACAGGTAATTCGATACGCTGGAAGGGTTAGCGGCCCTTCGAAGTAAAACGTAGCTAGCGTTTCACTTTGCGTTATCCCTAGCAATCCAAGTTCACAAGGACAGTCTACCTTTTTGTCACTTCCTATCAAGTATTTTATTCACTTTTTGTAAACTTTAAGTCCTTGATGATGATAGTACATGCTTCAAAAAAGCAGTTGATATAGTGGCATTTTTTGGCACAATGTCACCCGTGAACCGAGTGCTGGATGTGTAGTGTTGGCAATGGGCATTCTCGCCCCTTAGATGCTTTCGAAAGAGAGCCACTAAATTGGCGAGATAGCTCTTGCCTTAGGCCTTTCAGCGGGTTAGCCCCCGCCGGGTATGAAAGCCTTACAACCACGCCGACCCTAGCAATCCAAGTTCACAAATTTTGATTGCACCCATTGTGAACGCCCGGATTAACTAAGGGAAAAAGGGTGCGGCTCCGCAAGGAGGCATAATGAACGTAAATCTTCGTGATCTACTTCTGTCTGTTGTCATCATTGTTGCGCTGGTGTTCGGGGGAGTTCAATTTAAGGCTGATAGTCTTAAGTTCAAAACCTTCGAGGCTCAAGGTGTTGAGTTTAACCTGCAAGGCGTGATGCCGCACACCAAGCAGTAAAAATACCGACAGGGCCGCTTGCGGCCCTGTCTCCTTTGATCCTGTTATTTTTAACAAGTGGTGACGTAAGGTCCGAATAGTTTCGTCTTGTAGGAATGGATATGGCAGGTCCCTACATGTACATTATCTTCATAGACATAAGCTGTCAGATGCTCGTATGATTTAGGCGCACTACCACCCTTATGCCACAAATTCGACTTTAGATAAAGATTCAAATTCGCATCGGAGACACCTTTTTTAATACGATCATTTGATGAATTTATTAAAGCCACATCAACCCTTGTTTTTAACTCATCGAAAGACTCCATTGCCCGTTGTGCATCTGTTATTGGTTTCCAGGTAGTGCATGGATCTTGGTCACACACATATATGTTTGCAATGGACTGATTCGCAAAAATAATTACGATTGCCAGAGAAACTAATATGATTTTGAATGGATTAACCATACGAAATCACCTCCAGTAAGTTGTATGGGTAATAGTGGAAGCTGAAATCACTAAGAGTTACTTATATAGGCTGCAATGTGCAGCCTATACTTTGTAACCAAAATTATTTACGCGGGTTGATCATTTCTTTGAAACGCTCAATGAGATTTAAATACTCTTCCGGTTGCTCAGTGAATCGCTTCGCATATTCAGCGATACTTTCAGGAGATACGAACAGGTATGTATTCGCTTCTTGCAGTTGTTCAAAAGTAGTCGAAACTGACTTGTGGCATGGAGAGTTCGTAAAGGTGCTATGCGATTTTTTAGACGCAAAGAACAAGCGCACTGTGACGCTTGGGGCACCAAAAAGCTCTTCACAGATGAAAAGGAGATGTCCGATCTTAGCTTCTTCCGCACGTTCAGACGCCTGAAACTCACCATTAACTGCACTCAGAACGCCTTTGGCAATTTCCATTGCGTTGCCAGAAGTCAGCCCTGGCAGCAACTGCTGAACAATCTGGGTATTTACAGTAACGCCGCTATTTTTAATCGTCATCATATTTCTGGTTTTCTGTACTTCAACAAAGAAGCCTGATTTGCCAATGACCGAGCGCCAGGTGTCATAGTCAAACAGTGATTTTTCACATGCGTTTAACCCTGCCGTCATTGCCGCGAATAAAACCGTTACACTATCGAATAGTTTTTTTGTTTTTTCGGTTAGTTCTGGTGAAGTTGAAACATAGAAAATGTTACCCGTCTGATTCATTCTGAATTGAGCGTCTTTTTCGATATCACCCCGATCATTGGTGAATAACATTTGCGCTTGTTTTTGGGCAAGTTCATGAGACTGGAATTTATATTCAGAGAGAGGTGCTGAGCCGCCTTCGTACATTGTATTGATGCTTTTAACCGCTTCTTCTACGATGTTCATACATATATCCTTATATCAGGTGGGACGAGTGAGGGCATAAGATTAAATAGATCTACTTATAGCTTCTATTTTTTTAAGCCCCTGCCTACGGATATTAATATGCTCGTTAGAAATGTCTTAGAATGTGATGGGGGTCTTAAAAATGACTCAATTATCACAAAAACAGATCAATTCTTGGTGATTAATTGGCTTGGTGAATATAACTCTCTGGGTTTATAACTTTCAATGATCTTTTTTATTACTTTTTGAGCGCTAAAGCACAGCAATAATATTGTTGACGCGATTTCGATTATCATCCTTACATGATATTTTTTGCTGGTTATCGAACTCATGCACCGTAAAGCCATTATCGCGGTAGAGCTCGTATAAGCTGGGCGCACCATTATTCGTAATGATGGTAATTGCCCCACGCTGGTGGGCTGCTTTCCGATACTCCACCATTAGCTCCTTCTTATCAAGCGGAACGAACCTCCGGAGTAATGAGTAAACCCCTCTTTGCCCGGGACAGGGCTTTATCAAAACCTTGATGAGCGGGAGACGCTCTTACTTTCGTGCGACACTCATGTATTGAGTAACAAAAAAGCCACTCAATTGAGTGGCTTAACTTGATGATTCTAAAGCTAAAATTTGGTGGCCCCTGCTGGACTTGAACCAGCGACCAAGCGATTATGAGTCGCCTGCTCTAACCACTGAGCTAAGGGGCCGTGGCGGTGAATTATAAAGTAACTCCCCTCATCAATCCAGCCATTCACACCTGCCTGCTGTTTTTATAAACAACGCATAATCAATCCTTTATACTTATCTTAAGATGCATAGACAGGAGTAGAGATGATCAATGATATTCTGGCCCCTGGCCTGCGGGTGGTGTTCTGCGGAATCAACCCGGGCAAGTCCTCGGCGCACACCGGTTTTCACTTTGCTCATCCGGGAAATCGCTTCTGGAAGGTGATCCACCAGGCCGGTTTTACCGACAAACAGCTTAAGCCGGAAGAAGAGCAGCAGCTGCTGGATACGCGCTGTGGCATCACCATGCTGGTCGAGCGTCCCACGGTGCAGGCGAGCGAAGTAAATCTGCATGAGCTGCGTACTGGCGGGCGGGAACTGGTGAAGAAGATTGAAGACTACCAGCCCGCAGCGCTGGCGATCCTCGGCAAGCAGGCCTACGAGCAGGCGTTCAGCCAGCGCGGTGCGAAGTGGGGTAAGCAGAACATTACCATTGGCGTAACGCAGGTGTGGGTGTTGCCGAATCCGAGCGGGCTGAACAGGGCGACGCTGGACAAGCTGGTGGAGGCGTATCGGGAACTTGATGAGGCGCTGGTGGTGAGGGGGCTTTAGCTCCTCTGCGGCCTGATGCCCTCACCCTGGTCCTCTCCTACAGGGAGAGGGAATAAACAAAAAAAAGCTCCCGATTGGGAGCTTTTTGCGGTTTACATGGGTTAGTCGTCCAGGAAGCTACGCAGCACTTCAGAGCGGCTCGGATGGCGCAGCTTACGCAGCGCCTTCGCTTCGATCTGACGGATACGTTCGCGGGTCACGTCAAACTGTTTACCCACTTCTTCCAGCGTGTGGTCGGTGTTCATATCGATACCGAAACGCATACGCAGCACTTTCGCTTCACGGGCGGTCAGGCCAGCCAGCACGTCGTGCGTAGCGGCACGCAGGCTCTCGGTGGTGGCAGAGTCCAGCGGCAGCTCGAGGGTAGTATCCTCGATGAAATCACCCAGATGCGAATCTTCATCATCACCAATTGGTGTTTCCATGGAGATTGGCTCTTTAGCGATTTTCAGCACTTTACGGATCTTGTCTTCCGGCATCAGCATGCGTTCAGCCAGCTCTTCCGGCGTCGGCTCGCGACCCATCTCCTGCAACATCTGGCGAGAAATACGGTTGAGCTTGTTGATGGTCTCAATCATATGCACCGGAATACGGATGGTACGCGCCTGGTCTGCGATAGAGCGGGTGATCGCCTGACGGATCCACCAGGTAGCATAGGTGGAGAACTTGTAACCACGACGGTATTCAAACTTATCTACCGCTTTCATCAGACCGATGTTGCCTTCCTGAATCAGATCCAGGAACTGCAGGCCACGGTTGGTGTATTTCTTGGCGATAGAGATAACCAGACGTAAGTTCGCTTCAACCATCTCTTTCTTCGCACGGCGGGCTTTTGCTTCACCGATGGACATACGACGGTTGATGTCTTTCACCTGCTCGATGGTCAGGCCGGTCTCTTCTTCAATCTGATGCAGCTTTTGCAGGCCGCGCTGTACGTCTTCTTTCACGTCGTGCAGCTTTTCAGACCACGGCTTGTTCATCGCGATAGCGGCGTTGAACCAGGTTTCGCTGGTTTCATTGCCGGTGAAGAGGGTGATGAAATTCTTCTTCGGCATTTTGCACTGTTCAACACACAGCTTCATGATGATACGTTCCTGGGTACGTACGCGATCCATCATCACGCGCATGCTGTTCACCAGGTAGTCGAACTGTTTTGGCACCAGGCGGAACTGTTTGAACACTTCCGACAGCTTCAGGATCTCTTCCTGAGCGGCAGCATGGCTGCGGCCTTTCGCTTTGATGGTGTCACGCGTCACTTCGTACTGAGTACGCAGCTCGGCAAACTTCTCGCGCGCCAGTTCAGGGTCGATGCTGTTGTCGTCGTCGCTGCTGTCGTCGTCTTCTTCTTCATCTTCGTCTTCGTCGTCATCCATCTCTTCCTGAGACAGCTCAGAACCGACGTGAGTGGCGGTTGGCGCCATATCTTCTTCAGCGTTCGGGTCGACAAAGCCAGTGATCAGATCGGACAGACGCGCTTCTTCCGCTTCAACGCGATCGTACTGCTCCAGCAGATAGGTAATCGCTTCCGGGTATTCGGCAACAGAGCACTGAACCTGGTTGATCCCGTCTTCGATGCGTTTTGCGATGTCAATTTCGCCTTCGCGGGTCAACAGTTCAACGGTACCCATTTCACGCATGTACATGCGGACCGGGTCAGTGGTACGCCCGATTTCAGATTCCACGCTGGACAGTACCTGTGCAGCAGCTTCTTCCGCATCTTCGTCAGTGTTGTTGGAGGTTTCAGCCAGCAACAGATCATCGGCATCCGGTGCTTCTTCCATCACCTGAATGCCCATGTCATTGATCATTTGGATGATATCTTCGATCTGATCTGAATCGACGATATCTTCCGGCAGATGGTCATTGACCTCGGCATAGGTCAGATAGCCTTGCTCCTTACCGCGTTGGACAAGAAGTTTCAGCTGTGACTGCGGGTTTTGCTCCATAAGACGGTATCCACACTTAATTCGTTTGATTGGTGTCGGCGATAGGGCTGCCAACCTTTAAAGCGAGGGCGTACTTATATTTTTGCCGCTGCCTCTCAGTGCGGCTGCCGGGGGCTTCCCGATCGATATTCGGCACTTAAGCCGTTAAATTTTTTATTTCTTCGCCAGTTCCTGGTTAATCATCCAGAGCTCCCGGCGTTCTTCGCTGCTTAAGCCATGGGTGCGCTCGCGAGCTATCAACTCTTCCTGGCGCAACTCAAGCATCGAATCAAACATATGGTTGAGTGAGTCGGTGAACGTTTTTTCTGCGATATCCTTATCTGCTATATCGTCCCACATCGACAGTTTTTCAAGGGTAGCGGCCTCTTTTGTGCCGCGATAATGCTCTAAAAGTTGTCCGGTGGTCAGACCTGGCTGAGACAAACAAGTGTTGACCAATTCTGAAAATAAGCCAAGTCCGGGCAATTTTTCGTGGTTCAAACCCGCCAGTGACGGCACTTGCGGAGCAAGTTCGGGGTTTTGCACCAGCAACCCTATCAGTATACGCATGGTTGTGCGTTTTAGCTGAGGCGCGGGGCGTACCGTGCCGTTTTCAGCCTGTTTAGGCATTAAACGTTCAAGCTGGCTGTCATCCAGAATGCCGAGCTTGTTGCCTAACTCCTGACGCAGATAGATGCGCAGCGTTTCGCCGGGCACCTGGCTGATTAACGGCAGCGCCAGCGTGCTGAGCTGCGCGCGCCCGTCAGGGGTACTCAAATCAACCTGCGGCATCAGGCTGTTAAACAGAAACGTGGAGAGCGGCTGTGCCTGCTCCATCCGCGCTTCAAATGCCGCTTTGCCCTCTTTACGCACCAGCGTATCCGGGTCTTCACCGTCGGGCAGGAACATAAAGCGTAGCTGACGCCCGTCGGTCATATACGGCAACGCGGTTTCCAGCGCTCGCCAGGCGGCGTCGCGTCCTGCGCGGTCACCGTCGTAACAGCAAATCACGTTGTTGGTGACGCGGAACAGCAACTGGATATGGTCCGCCGTGGTGGACGTTCCCAGCGACGCAACGGCATAGTTAATGTCGTACTGCGCCAGCGCAACAACATCCATATAGCCTTCGACGACCAGAAGACGCGGAGGTTCCGCATTATCCTGCTGTGCCTCATAAAGACCGTAAAGCTGGCGGCCCTTATGGAAAATATCGGTTTCCGGGGAGTTAAGGTATTTCGGCAGGGCATCACCCAGCACGCGACCACCAAAGCCTATCACCCGGCCACGCTTGTCGCGGATCGGGAACATCACCCGTTCACGGAAGCGGTCGTAGCTTCGTCCCTGGTCGTTGGTGACCAGCATGCCTGCGTCGATGAGGGATTTACGATCTTCGCTATTGCCGCCAAAACGCTTTAACACGTTGTCCCAGCCGGGCGGGGCGTAACCAATAGCGAAACGCGCAATCACATCGTCGCTCAGTCCGCGCTTGTTCAGATACTGACGCGCAGGCTCAGCCGCAGAGTGCTTAAGAGACTGTTGGTAAAACGAATTCAGGCCATCCATCAACTGATATAGCGTTTGCCGCTGATGGCGCTCGATCTGACTTGGCCCACTGCCTGCTTCATACGGCACTTCAAGGTTATGCATCGCCGCCAGCTCTTCGACGGTTTCAACGAACTCGAGCTTATCGTAGTTCATCAAAAAATCGACGGCATTACCGTGTGCGCCACAGCCGAAGCAATGGTAGAACTGCTTTTCACCGTTTACGGTGAAAGAGGGGGTTTTTTCGTTATGGAACGGACAGCACGCATGGTAGTTCTTGCCCTGCTTTTTTAGCTTCACCCGCGCGTCGATGAGATCGACGATGTCGGTTCTGGCAAGCAGGTCATTGATGAAAACGCGTGGGATTCTTCCGGCCATATGCCCCAAAAATTTAAGCGACTTATAAACGAAAACAAGCCGCGCATTCCTTCCGGAAGCACGGCCTTACGACTACAACTCTGTCTGTCAATTGAGGGCTGTGGCCCTCAACAGATTAGTACAGACGAGTACGGCGTGCGTTTTCGCGAGCCAGTTTCTTCGCGTGACGTTTCACAGCGGAAGCTTTAGCGCGCTTACGTTCGGTCGTTGGTTTTTCATAAAACTCACGACGACGAACTTCAGCCAGAACACCTGCTTTCTCGCATGAACGTTTGAAGCGACGCAGTGCTACGTCGAACGGCTCGTTTTCACGTACTTTAATTACCGGCATGTAACTCTCACCTTTAATAAATTCGGTTTGCCGCTGGCATCAACGCCAGCTTATTTCAAAATGGTGCGGAATTTTACTGCAAATGCTGCTGCTTTGTAAAGCACCGATGCGATTTTGAAAGGGACTTTTATAAGGGGGAAGAGTATACACGAGGCTTCTTCCTGGGGCGAACAAAGTTTTACATCAACCCGCCCAGGCTCTACACTGCGCGGTATTGAAACGAGGTAAAACAAGTCATGCGTGTACTGGGTATTGAAACATCCTGCGATGAAACCGGCATCGCGATTTACGACGACGAAAAAGGGCTTCTGGCCAACCAACTGTATAGTCAGGTGAAATTGCACGCTGACTACGGCGGCGTCGTGCCTGAACTGGCCTCTCGTGACCACGTGCGTAAAACGGTTCCCCTGATTCAGGCGGCACTGAAAGAGGCCGGGTTAAGTGCAAAAGATATTGATGCCGTGGCCTATACTGCAGGACCGGGCCTGGTTGGCGCGCTGCTGGTCGGCGCAACGGTAGGGCGTTCGCTGGCCTTCGCGTGGGACGTTCCGGCCATTCCGGTTCACCATATGGAAGGACATCTTCTGGCTCCGATGCTGGAAGCCAATCCGCCAGCGTTCCCGTTTGTGGCGCTGCTGGTCTCCGGCGGTCATACGCAGCTGATTAGCGTAACGGGCATTGGCAAGTATGAGCTGCTGGGCGAATCGATCGACGACGCGGCCGGTGAAGCCTTCGACAAAACTGCCAAGCTGCTGGGCCTGGATTATCCTGGCGGCCCGATGTTGTCGAAAATGGCCGCGCAGGGAACGGAAGGGCGCTTTGTCTTCCCGCGTCCGATGACCGATCGTCCGGGGCTGGATTTTAGTTTCTCCGGTCTGAAAACCTTCGCGGCGAACACCATTCGCAATAACGACGACAGCGAGCAGACGCGTGCCGACATCGCCCGCGCGTTCGAAGATGCGGTGGTGGATACGCTGATGATCAAGTGCAAGCGTGCGCTGGATCAGACGGGCTTTAAGCGCCTGGTGATGGCCGGTGGCGTGAGCGCCAACCGTACGCTGCGCGCGAAGCTTGCCGAAATGATGCAAAAGCGTCGTGGGGAAGTGTTCTACGCGCGTCCGGAATTTTGTACCGATAACGGGGCGATGATCGCCTACGCCGGGATGGTGCGCCTGAACGCTGGCGCCACGGCTGACCTGAGCGTGTCCGTGCGTCCGCGCTGGCCGCTGGCGGAGCTGCCTGAGGCGTAAGTCTTTTGCCCGGTGGCGCTGCGCTTACCGGGTCTGCAAAAATCGTAGGCCGGGTCAGGCGAAGCCGCCACCCGGCAATAAACCGCACTACATCCGCAGCATCCCTTTCTCTTCCAGAAACGCAATGATCGTCGCCAGCCCGTCACCCGCCTTCAGGTTGGTAAAGGTCCACGGACGCTCGCCGCGCATGCGATTAGTGTCGCGCTCCATTACCTCCAGGGACGCCCCCACGTACGGCGCGAGGTCGGTTTTATTGATCACCAGAAAATCGGATTTGGTGATCCCCGGCCCGCCTTTGCGCGGGATTTTTTCCCCCTCGGCCACGTCGATCACGTAGATGGTGAGGTCCGCCAGCTCCGGGCTGAAGGTCGCGCTCAGGTTATCCCCGCCGCTTTCGACGAAGATCAGATCCAGATTGCCGAACTTCTCGCTCAAGGCTTCCACCGCTGCCAGGTTCATTGAGGCATCTTCGCGGATGGCGGTGTGCGGACAGCCGCCCGTTTCCACCCCTACGATGCGCTCTGGCTCAAGCGCACCCGCCTCGGTCAGGATGCGCTGATCCTCTTTGGTGTAGATATCGTTAGTCACCACCGCAAGATGATAGGTGTCGCGCATCGCCTTGCAGAGCGCTTCCAGCAGGGCGGTTTTGCCCGACCCTACCGGGCCGCCCACGCCAACGCGCAGGGGATGTTTGTAATCAGCCATATTGACTCCTCAGGAACGGAATAGTCGTGAATATTGGGTTTCGTGGCGCGCGGAGGCGATGGCGGACAGCGGCGTAGCTGCCCCCAGCGCGTCGTCGCCACGTAAAAATGCCTGTTCAAACCCGGCGGCAAAATGGTCGCTCAGGTCGATAATCAGCTGTTGTGCGGCCTGCTGCCCAAACGGCACCAGCTTGACGCCCGCCATCACCGCGCTCTCAATCCAGCTGTAGCCGAGGCTCAGCGCCAGCTCGCGCGCGCTAATGCCCCAGCGCACGCCGAGCCACGCCATACCGCCGAGCTGGCTCTGCATCAACAGCGGCATCCATTCTGGCGGGCAGGCGGGTTCCCAGCTTTTAACCAGGCGCGTAAAGGCTGCGCCGCGGTTGCGTTCTTCCTCGCGCAGTTCGCGCGTTTCCCGACAGGCGAGGAGGTATGCCGTCCAGCGTTTTGCTGTCGCGACCTCCTGCTTCTCGCAGGCATGATACAGGCGGATAAACAGCGGCAGGTCGACGCAGAAAAAGCTCTGCTCCATCTGCTGGATCTGCCAGCGCCTGAAGGCCTCAGCGTCCGTGATCCACCCGGCCTCGACAGCCCACTCCAGCCCCTGTGACCAGGTAAACGAACCGACCGGCAGGCTACTGCTGGAGAGCTGCATCAGGCGCAGCCGCTGGCGGGCGTGCTCCATCAGCTCATCAACGCCAGCAGGGCAGAGACGATCAGCCCGCCGCCGAAGGTTTTACGCAGGCCGTCGTGACGGCGCAGCAGCAGCCCTGCCGCGAAGCTGGCGCACAGCACCGTGGCACTGGCTAACATAAATCCGCTGGTAAAGAGCCAGAAGCTGTGGCCGGACATCTCCACGCCGTGCGCCCAGCCATGGAACATCGCCAGGGCTGGAACCGCCAGCAGCAGGCGATTTTCAGTCTTAAACATCATCACGCCGCAGACCGCCAGCGAGGCGATAATCAGCATCTCCATGCCGCTAAAGCCGCCGAGCAGGCTGCCCGCAACGGCGCCAGCAAGCATCATGCCGAGCGTTGCTAACGGCAGCAGCAGCTTGCGGCCGCTCAGGGCGGACAGCACGCCAGCCCCCGTCAGCATCAGCAGGTGATCCAGCCCGGTCAGCGGATGGAGAAAACCTGCCTGAAAGCTGTCGGTTCCGTGCCCGGGATGGGCAAGCGCCGGAACGGAAAAGGCCAGCAGAAACAGCGGTAAATACTTACGCATGATGAGTCCTTAATGTGAATGAGCGTGGGAGTGGCCATGGCTGTGGGCATCGCTGGTGTAAGCGCCCGCTTCCGGTTCAAAGGGCAGGCTGGCGAAGGTCACCTCCAGCCCGAACTGACGTAGCATGTCGTCGAGAACGTGATCGTGGTGGTAGCGCAGTTCGCCGGGCATGATTTGCAGCGGTACGTGGCGGTTGCCCAGGTGATAACAGGCGCGGGCGAGCAGGAAAGGGTCGGCGCAGCGCACCACGGAAACCGACTCCGGGGCGGCGATCACTTCGATCACTTCGCTGCCGTCGTCGGTAGTCAGCAGGTCGCCCCCGCGCAGCAACAGGCCGCGCGGCAGCATTAGCCCGGCTTCGCGACCGTCGTTCAGCGCCACGCGGGCGCGGCTTTTCACCCGCACGTCAATCGGCAGCGTGACGCTGGCGGTAATCGGGTGCGCGTGGTCCAGGCGTTGGGTTAAATAAATCATCATCACTCCTCAAAACAGAAAATAGCGTTGCGCCATCGGCAAAACTTCTGCCGGTTCGCTGGTGATCAATTCGCCGTCGACGCGAACCTCATAGGTTTGCGAGTCAACGGTGATATTCGGCTGTAAATCGTTGTGGATCATGTCGGCCTTTTTCACCGTCCGGCAGCCTTTCACCACCGCAGTGGCGCTTTGCAATCCGAGCCGCTGCGGAATGCCGCTGGCATCAGCGGCCTGCGAGACAAACGTCAGCCGCGTGGCGTGGCGTGCGGCACCAAGTGCACCAAACATCGGGCGGTAATGCACCGGCTGCGGCGTGGGGATCGAGGCGTTGATGTCGCCCATCGGCGCGCAGGCGATCATCCCGCCTTTGACGATGGTGGCCGGTTTGACGCCAAAGAAAGCGGGGGACCAGACCACCAGATCCGCCAGCTTGCCCGCCTCAATAGAACCGACCTCATGGGCGATGCCGTGGGTAAGAGCCGGATTAATGGTGTATTTGGCGACATAGCGCTTCACGCGGAAGTTGTCGTTCTCGCCTGTCTCTTCCGGCAGTGCGCCGCGCTGCACCTTCATGCGGTGCGCCACCTGCCAGGTGCGGATAATCACTTCCCCCACGCGGCCCATGGCCTGTGAATCTGACGAGGTGAGCGAGAACGCGCCGATATCGTGCAGCACGTCTTCGGCGGCGATGGTTTCCCGACGAATACGGGATTCCGCAAACGCCACGTCCTCGGCGATATCCGGGTCGAGATGGTGACAGACCATCAGCATGTCCAGGTGCTCGTCGATGGTATTCACCGTGTAGGGCAGTGTCGGGTTGGTGGAGGAGGGCAAAATATTCGGGTGCGCGCAGGCGGTGATGATATCCGGCGCATGGCCGCCGCCCGCCCCTTCGGTGTGGAAGGTGTGGATGGTGCGCCCGGCGATGGCGGCCAGCGTGTCTTCGACAAAACCGGACTCGTTCAGCGTGTCGCTGTGCAGCGCCACCTGAATATCCATCTCTTCAGCGACCTCCAGCGAGCAGTTGATTGCCGCAGGCGTCGCGCCCCAGTCTTCGTGGATCTTAAGCCCGATGGCGCCAGCCGCGATCTGCTCGCGCAGCGCGTCCGGGTTTGAACCGTTCCCTTTGCCCAGCAGGCCAATATTCACCGGCAGCGTATCGGCGGCCTGCAACATGCGGGCGATATACCACGGCCCCGGCGTGCAGGTGGTGGCGTTTGTACCTGCCGCAGGGCCGGTGCCGCCGCCGATCATGGTGGTGACGCCAGAGACCAGCGCCTCTTCCGCCTGCTGCGGACAGATCCAGTGGATGTGGGTGTCGATCCCGCCAGCGGTGACGATCTTCCCTTCTGCGGCGATCACCTCCGTTGCCGCGCCAATCGGGATCGTCACGCCGGGCTGAATGTCCGGGTTTCCGGCTTTGCCGACGGCGAAGATCCGCCCATCTTTTATGCCGATATCCGCTTTCACAATCCCCCAGTGATCGACAATCAGCGCGTTGGTGAGCACCAGATCCACGCAGTCGTCGGCGGTCATCTGCCCCTGTCCCATGCCGTCGCGGATCACTTTTCCGCCGCCGAATTTAACCTCTTCGCCGTAGATCGTGAGATCGTCCTCCACTTCGATCCACAGCTCGCTGTCGGCCAGCCGCACTTTATCCCCGGTAGTGGGGCCGAACATATCGGCATACGCCTGGCGTGAAATCTCAGTCATGTTTCACCTCGCCCATGACCTCGCCGCGAAAACCAAAAATGCGCTGCGCGCCCGTCACCTGCACCAGCGCCACTTCCCGCTTCTGGCCGGGTTCGAAGCGCACGGCAGTGCCGGCCGGGATGTTGAGTCGGTAGCCTCGGGTGGCTTCGCGATCGAATTTCAACGCCGGGTTGACCTCGTAAAAGTGGTAATGCGAGCCGACCTGGATCGGCCTGTCGCCGTGGTTTTCCACGATCACACTTCGGGTTTCGCGCCCGACGTTGAGCGCAATGTTGCCGGACTGGATCCGGTATTCGCCAGGGATCATCACGCGCTCCTTACACGATCGGATTGTGGACGGTGACGAGCTTGGATCCGTCCGGGAAGGTGGCTTCCACCTGGATATCCGGGATCATCTCCGGCACGCCCTCCATCACCTGATCGCGCGTCAGGACGTGGCGGCCGGCTTCCATCAGCGAGGCGACGGTTTCGCCATCGCGCGCGCCTTCCATAATAAAGGCGCTGATCAGCGCGACCGATTCCGGGTAGTTGAGCTTTACCCCGCGCGCGAGGCGGCGTTCGGCAACCAGCGCGGCGGTGAACAGCAACAGCTTGTCTTTTTCTCTGGGAGTCAGTTCCATAGCGTTTCTCTTATGTCTGCCAGATACGCGGCGAACAGGCGGTTTTGGGGGTTAAAAGCGGGCGAAGCGACTGCCAGATATCGCGCATCACCCGCTGGCAAATGAGGTTGTCGTGGGAGAGAAAACGCACCGACAGCAGGTCGTCGGTGAGCGTCGCCCCGCCAAAGTTTTCCAGCGGGGCGAGCCGCTCGCGCACTGTATCAAGATGAGCTTCCCGGGCCGGGTAGAACAGCAGCGTGCCGACCCACGAATGGCCTGCGGCGGGCGACAGATCGCCATCGTTAAGATGCAGTCGCTCAATCAAACGCGGCTCGCCATCCACCCACACCTCAAGGCGGCTCTCCAGCGTGCCGTGGCTGAAGGTTTCGTTTATCACCGGACGGCCCAGACAGTACAGCTCCCACGCCAGCAGCGTGCTGGTGGCCTTAAGATGGAAGACGGAACGCAGCGCGGCGTTAGCGCCGGGGAAAATTATGGTGTCCTGCGGCAGCCACTCCAGCGTGGCCTCTTCGTCGAGGTAAAATTGCTGATTCAGACAGGCCAGCGGGCCGCTGCTGCGATAGAACTTGCTGGCGCCGGGCATGGTGATGAGGGCATGGCTTTTGGCGTCGAGCCGCACGGAAATATCCAGCGTATCCCCGCCCACAATCCCGCCTGGTGGATGCAGCAGGTAAAGATGGCAGGTCTCGCCTTCAGGGTAAAACGGGCGCTGAACGGTGAGCGGCCCGGTGTGACGCGCGGAATGGAGGAGGGTTTTCTCAGGGGTATAACAAAACTGGAGGGCAAGCGTGGCCTGCCAGCCTTTGTATGAATTATCAGTGACCTGAGTTGCTAACATGGTGCTTCCATTTCCACACTATCGGGGTACGTTTCAGTATGCCCTGGCGGAAATGAAGGCTGTCATATGAGTCGCTTATGGATAAAAAACCGGCTCATGTGAGCCGGTTTCAGTAATGTAGGCCGGGTAAGCGCAGCGTCACCCGGCAAGAAAGGCTAGCGATAATCCTCTGCATCCACATCATACCCCGACGGCTCCCAGCGGATCGCCAGCAGCGATACCAGGCCGATAAACGGCGCCAGCGCAATCACCCAGAACACGGCGGTATCCAGCGACGCGACCAGTAGCGGGAACAGAAACAGTGACAGCGTTGAACTACTGCGCATCAGCGTCTGGTTAAGCCCCACGCCCACGCCGCGCAGCGAGGTCGGGTAGCTCAAGGAGGCAAACGTCATGGTATGCGCACCCGGACCAAAACCCTGGCCAAACAGGAACAGCGCCAGCATCGCGACGGCGACCACGCCTTCCGTGGCCCCGTCAGGGCGGCCAATCAGCGCCAGACCGAGCAGCGCCACCAGCTGGCAGGCGTAACCCGCCAGTGACATCCGCCACGCGCCGAAGCGCGGAACATAGCGCACTGCCAGCAGCCCGCCGACAAACGCAAACAGCAGGTTAAGCGCCAGCGAGATCAGAATGGTGGTCAGCATCGACTGCACAAAGAAGCTGGAGATGATCACCGGCAGGCCAAAGGCTACGGCGTTATAGGCGAACGAGGAGACAACCGACAGCAGCGTGGCGAGCGTGGTACGCCGCAGATAGATACCGCGGAACAGATTCAGGTAGTTCGACCATTTTGCCTTATTGACCACCGGCGCGGGCTGGTCAAGCACATCCTGTGGCACGTGGGCATTAATGTTGTACGACTGCCGCAGGATGGACGCCGCCTCTTTCAGATTGCCCTGATTCGCCGCCCAGACCGGGGATTCGCTCATATAGCGGCTGCGGATGGCGATAATCACCAGCGCGGGCACCGCGCCAAAGCCAAGGATCAGACGCCAGAGCCAGTCGCTATGGCTTTCCGGCAGCA
This sequence comes from Enterobacter cloacae complex sp.6700776, assembly GCF_048284255.1. NCBI lineage: Bacteria > Pseudomonadati > Pseudomonadota > Gammaproteobacteria > Enterobacterales > Enterobacteriaceae > Enterobacter > Enterobacter cloacae complex sp.6700776. The sequence goes on from NZ_JBLVYK010000007.1 coordinate 219,666, forward strand.
CGGCGTAAAAGAAGAGCACCAGAAGATAAGAGATGCTGATGGCCGCGTACCAGGTGGGGCACCACATTGCGACGCTGGAGGCTTTATTCCCCGGGCCTTTCAGCCTGGCGAACTCGCTGAGAAACGCCATCGCGACGGGAAGGTCGATCCCAACGCCAAGACCCATCACAAAGCGCGCGCCCGCCAGCACATATTCGTTCGGGGCCAGCGCACAGGCGATAGCGGCAACGACAAAGAACACCATGTCGGCCATAAAGACGCGGTAGCGCCCGATTTTATCCGTAAGATAGCCGCCGAGCAGCGCCCCGACAATCGCACCAAAGGTAATCGCCGAGGCCACCATGCCGGTACCGGCGGGCGTCAGGTTAAATTCGCGGGTGATGTCTTTGATGCCGAATGCCAGCGCGCCGAGATCGTAGGCATCGAGGAAAATTCCCCCGAGCGCGATACCGACCACGATGCGGGCATTGGCCCGGCCCTGAGAGCCGTCATTAACGAGACGTGAAACGTCCGATGCGCTGCGCACCCACTTGATGTCGCCATCCGGGGTGCTTCCTGCCGTTGAAAGGGGAGTTGTATCTGTGATTTCTGCCATTTTCTTTTTGTGTGGTTGTGTTGTGTCTCTAACAGTTACCACAGGCAGAAGGTGACAAAAATCACATTTGGTTATAAGGCATAACGAACGGTTTACTGAGCGTCTTTCTTTTTACGCCTGAGCTTCGTCCAGATCTTGGTTTCCTTACGCCGCCACAGGCGCTGAATGTTGTCGTGGTGGCGCAACAGGATCAGACACGAGAGCATCGACACCGGGAAGGTAAACTGCGGTTTAAACCACCAGACATAAAACGGGGCGATCAGTGCGCTGACGATGGCGCCCAGCGACGAATAACCGCTCAGCAGGATGGTCAGCAGCCAGGTGCCCGCCATCACGCCGGTGAGATCCCAGCCGATCGGCGCAATCGCGCCAAACGCGGTTGCAACGCCTTTACCGCCTTTAAAACCAAAGAAAACGGGCCAGATATGGCCGACGCAGGCGGCGATAGCAATCAGCCCCAGCCAGAAGGGTGTGACGCCCAGCGCATACGCACCCCAGACGGGGAGCATTCCTTTCAGAACATCAAAAATCAAAACCGCTACGGCTGCTCCCTTGCCGCCAATTCGTAGTACATTGGTCGCCCCCGGATTCCCGGAACCACTTTCACGCGGGTCAGGCAACCCGGCGATGCGGCAGACCAGAATGGCGCTGGAGATTGAGCCGCAAAGGTAGGCGAGGATAATCATTCCAGGCGCGATTGCACTCATAACGCTGTTCCGTTTTGAAAATGTATCTGTATTCTCAGCATCTGTGGATAATACGCATAATTCGCCGGAAGTGGTATCCGGTTTAGCCAAAAAGCAGGCAGGTCGTGATGGATATTGTATTTATAGAGCAACTTTCGGTAATCACCACAATTGGTGTTTACGACTGGGAACAGACCATCGAGCAGAAACTGGTGTTCGATATCGAAATGGGCTGGGATAACCGCAAGTCAGCAAAAAGCGATGATGTGAATGACTGTCTGAGCTACGCCGACATCAGTGAAGCGGTCATCGGCCACGTGGAAGGGCAACGATTTGCGCTGGTGGAACGCGTGGCGGAAGAGGTAGCGGACCTGCTACTGAGCAAATTTAACTCCCCGTGGGTGCGCATCAAACTAAGCAAGCCGGGCGCGGTGGCGCGCGCCGCCAATGTGGGCGTGATTATCGAGCGTGGCACAAATCTGAAAGGAAAGATTTAACGTCATAATTGCTAAACCATTTTAGGTTATATCGGTCTTAAAGCTGTATCTTTCACGGTTGTCCGCGTGGGACACCGTTTTTTTTATATATTTTTAGGGGTTTATAGATGAGCGATATGCACTCGCTGCTGGTGGCGGCAATTCTGGGTGTGGTCGAAGGATTGACGGAGTTTTTGCCGGTGTCCAGTACGGGCCATATGATTATCGTTGGCCATCTCCTGGGCTTTGAAGGCGATACCGCAAAGACGTTTGAGGTGGTGATTCAGCTGGGCTCTATTCTGGCGGTGGTCGTCATGTTCTGGCGTCGTCTGTTTGGTCTGATCGGCATCCACTTCGGGCGTTTACCGCAGCGTGAAGGAGAGGGCAAGGGGCGCCTGACGCTGATTCATATTCTGCTGGGGATGATCCCGGCGGTGGTGCTGGGGCTGGTGTTCCACGACACCATAAAATCGCTTTTCAACCCGATTAACGTGATGTACGCGCTGGTTGTCGGCGGCTTCCTGCTGATTGCCGCCGAAGTGCTGAAGCCAAAAACTCCGCGTGCAGAAGGTCTGGACGATATGACGTATCGCCAGGTGTTTATGATTGGCTGCTTCCAGTGTCTGGCGCTGTGGCCGGGCTTCTCCCGTTCAGGGGCAACCATTTCCGGCGGGATGCTGATGGGCGTGAGCCGTTACGCGGCGTCTGAGTTCTCGTTCCTGCTGGCGGTACCGATGATGATGGGCGCCACCGCACTGGATCTCTACAAAAGCATCGGCTTCCTGACCGTAGGCGACATTCCGATGTTCGCCGTGGGCTTTATCACCGCCTTTATCGTGGCGCTGATTGCCATCAAAACCTTCCTGCAACTGATTAAGCGTATCTCGTTTATTCCGTTCGCGATCTACCGCTTTATCGTCGCGGCTGCCGTGTACGTGGTCTTCTTCTGATGACCGACCGCCCTCAGTCTTTCGGCTGAGGGCAACGTTTTTCCTTCCACGCCGCAACCGCATCAATCCGCCGTTTCGTCAGCTCTTCGCGGATCTCCGGGCCTTTAAACCCTGCCTCCACCACCTCTTTCGTTGGCACCGCTTTTGCGATTTCCCACGCCTCGCGCAGCAAACGACCCTGCGGATAATCGGACGCTTCAAACCCGGTACGGCCGCGCACGTCCGCTTCGCTGGTCAGCGCAATTTGCTCCACGCGCTGCGGCTTGCGCCAGGCGTCGATGTTATCGAACAGCCTGACGATGGTGGCGGGTTTCAGGATCGGAAAGGTGTGGATCAGGTCGTGGAACTCGGCGACCAGTTTTGCCAGATCGCGAATGTCATTCGGCACGCGCAGGCGCTGGCAAAGCCCTTCAACCAGCTTTACGCCAGCCGGACCGTGCCCGTGGTGGCGTGGCCACAACTCCTTTGGCGTTAACCCCTTGCCGAGGTCATGGCAGAGGGTGGAAAAGCGCACGTCCACTTCAGGGCTGAGCATGGCGGCCATGCTCAGGGTCATCAGAGTGTGAATGCCGGTATCAATTTCCGGGTGCCATTTCGCCGGGGCGGGCACGCCAAACAGCGCGTCTATTTCCGGGAACAGCACTTTCAGCGCCCCGCAGTCGCGCAGAACCTGGAAAAAGACCTGTGGATTACGGGTAGTCAGGGCGTTTTCGGTCTCTTTCCAGACGCGTTCTGGCGTCAGGTGTTCCAGCTCGCCCGCGTCGGTCATGGCCGTCATCAGCGCCATCGTCTCGTCGGCGATACGGAAGCTCAGATGGGCATAACGGGCGGCAAAACGCGCCACGCGCAGTACGCGAAGCGGATCTTCAGAAAAGGCGGGGGAAATATGGCGTAAAAGACGATCGCGCAGATCGTTCTGGCCGCCGTAGGCGTCGATGATATGTCCGTTTTCGTCCTGCGCCAGGGCGTTAATGGTGAGATCGCGGCGCAGTAAGTCCTGCTCCAGCGTGACATCCGGCGCGGCATAGCAGGTGAAGCCGGTATAACCGGAACCCGATTTCCGTTCGGTACGCGCCAGGGCGTACTCTTCGCGGCTTTTCGGATGGAGGAACACAGGAAAATCGCGGCCTACCTGCTGGTAGCCCGCGTCAATCATCGCTTCGGGCGTGGCACCGACCACGACCCAATCTTTATCTTTGACCGGCAGACCTAATAACGCATCACGTACCGCACCACCGACCAGATAACTCTTCACGCCAACACTCCCGTTTTCTCTTTTCGCAAGATGATACGTAAGTGTGGCAGAGAAGACGAGTTAGTTCATCCAGCGGTCTTTACGTTTACGGCTTGGGATAAGGTGAGGAAGCACCAGACCCAGCACCAGACCGACGCCCAGCACCCCGCCGCCATACATAAACCACTGCATGATGATGGTGCGTTGTTTGTCATCCAGCTGTAGATTCGCGGCGTTCACTTTCTTCTGCGCGACGATGAGCTCATTTTTCAGCTTCTGATTTTCGTCTTTCAGACCGGCGATCACGCTGTCGCTTTGCGCCACTTTCTGCTGCATCTCTGCGGTGCGCTGGTTCCAGGTGCCGTCAATGTTGTTCAGCTTATCGGTCAGGGTTTTCACCTGATTTTCCAGGTCCGGCACGCGGGTGCGCAGGCTCGGCACCGTGCTCAGCTCTTTCAGCGGGATCCATGAGGTGCGGCCAGAGCTGTCACGAACCTGACCGTAATTGGTGTCTGCGTTAGTTTGCAGCAGAGTCACTTCCTCGCCGGCATTTACCGTACCCACGAGGCGATAATTGTCTCCAGGGCCGCTGCGTACCCAGGTATTCAGTTCATCAGAAACGTAACGTTTCTCTTCAGCGTGGACCGCGGTTGCGGCGCTAAAAGCGAGTAAAGTAAGTCCAATCAGGCGTAATTTAAGCATATCAGTCGTTATTTTCATAAAAAGTGGAACGATAGTAGTGGTATCAGTGTCGCTACGCAAAGGATTCATCATCAATCGGAATCATCTGTGTCATGATTTCCACCGCTTTAAACTTTTACGCCCGTCAAATTGCTCATTGCGTGGCAATTTGGCGCAAAATACTATGTACTGACAAACAAATGGCGAGGAAGTTCGCCTTCATCGACGCGTCTGTGACGCACGCAAAAGTACAAGGCTATGGCACAAGAGATCGAATTAAAGTTTATCGTCGAAAAAGACAGCGCTGACGCGCTCCGCCAGCATCTGAATACGCTGTCCGGCGAGCACCATGAACCCGTACAGCTGCTCAACATCTATTACGAAACGCCGGACAACTGGCTGCGCAGCCACGATATGGGCCTGCGCATCCGTGGTGCGAACGGGCGCTACGAGATGACGATGAAAATCGCCGGTCGCGTGGTGGGCGGTTTGCACCAGCGTCCGGAATACAATATCGACATCAGTAAGCCAGAACTTGAGCTGGATCGTTTTCCGGCGGAAGTGTGGCCGGAAGGGACGCTGCCCGCAACGCTGTCGGCAGAGGCGCAACCGCTGTTCAGCACCGATTTCTGGCGCGAGAAATGGCTGGTGACGGAAGGCAAGAGCCGCATTGAGATTGCGTTTGATCGAGGTGAAATTAAGGCTGGTGAAGAGCAGGAGCCGATCTGCGAATTGGAACTCGAACTGCTGGAAGGCGACGCGAGCGACGTGCTGAAGCTGGCGCGCAAGCTGGTGAACCAGCCTGGCCTGCGTCAGGGCAGCCTGAGTAAAGCGGCGCGCGGCTATCACCTGGCCGCCGGGAATGCGCCGCGCGTGCTGCGAGAAACCCCGATTCTGCGCGTTGTGCCGAAAGCCTCCGTTGAGCAGGGCATGGAAGCGGCGCTGGAGCTGGCGCTCTCTCAGTGGCAGTACCACGAGGAGCTGTGGGCGCGTAACGTGAAAAATGCCAAAAAACAGGTGCTCGCTGCTATGGGGCTGGTGCGTCACACCCTGGCGCTGTTCGGCGGTATTGTACCGCGTAAAGCCAGCGCTCACTTACGTGATCTGCTCACTCAAACCGAAACGCTGATGCTTTCTGACGTGTCGGCACAAACGGCGATCTACAGCCCGCAAAACGCCAGCGCGAAACTGGCGTTGACCGAATTTCTGGTGACGCGCGGCTGGCGCATTTTCCTCGATGCGAAAGGGCAGACTAAAATCGCGGAAAACTTCAAACGTTTTGCGGATATCCACCTCTCCCGTCACGCGGCCGAGCTGCGAACCACCTTCGCGCATCCGCTGGGCGACCAGTATGGCGATCAGCTTCCCCGCCTGGCGCGTAACATCGACAGCATGTTGCTGCTGTCAGGTGCGTATGAGGGCGTGAAGGCGCAGGCCTGGCTGGAGAACTGGCAGGGGCTTAAGCATGCCATCGAGACCCGTCAGCAGATTGAGATCGAGCATTTCCGCAACGAGGCCATTTCGCAGGATCCGTACTGGCTGCACAGCGGAAAACGTTAATTCTGGCAAGGAACCCCTGATATGCCGCTTTCTTCGCAGTTACAGCAGCACTGGCAGACCGTTTGTGAACGCCTGCCTGAGTCGTTACCCGCGTCGTCGTTAAGCGAGCAGGCGAAAAGCGTGCTCACGTTCAGTGATTTTGTGCAGGAGAGCGTCAGCGCTAACCCGGACTGGCTGGCAGCGCTGGAAAGCGCGCCGCCGCAGGCTGACGAGTGGCGGCATTATGCTGGCTGGCTGCAAACCGCGCTGGCAGAGGTGGCAGATGAACCCACGCTGATGCGCGTTCTGCGTCAGTTCCGCCGCCGGGTGATGGTACGCATTGCCTGGGCGCAGGCGCTGGAGCTGGTGAGTGAAGAGAGCACCTTGCAGCAGTTGAGCGAGCTGGCGCAGACGCTGATCGTCGCCGCGCGGGATTGGCTCTACGCCGCCTGCTGTAAAGAGTGGGGCACGCCGTGCAGCGAAGACGGGGTTCCGCAACCGCTGTTGATACTGGGGATGGGCAAGCTGGGCGGCTGCGAGCTCAATTTTTCCTCAGACATCGATCTGATTTTTGCCTGGCCGGAAAACGGCTCCACGCGCGGCGGTCGTCGCGAGCTGGACAACGCCCAGTTCTTTACCCGCCTCGGCCAGCGGCTGATTAAGGCGCTGGATCAGCCCACCCAGGATGGTTTTGTCTACCGCGTGGACATGCGTCTGCGTCCGTTTGGCGACAGCGGGCCACTGGTGCTGAGCTTTGCCGCGCTGGAAGATTATTACCAGGAGCAGGGGCGCGACTGGGAGCGTTACGCGATGGTCAAAGCGCGGATCATGGGCGACAGCGACGATGCCTACGCCAACGAGCTGCGCGCCATGCTGCGCCCGTTCGTGTTCCGCCGCTACATCGACTTTAGCGTGATCCAGTCCCTGCGAAATATGAAAGGGATGATTGCCCGCGAGGTGCGTCGCCGTGGCCTGAAGGACAACATCAAGCTCGGCGCGGGCGGTATTCGTGAGATCGAATTTATCGTCCAGGTCTTCCAGCTGATACGCGGCGGGCGCGAACCTTCTCTGCAATCCCGCTCGCTGCTGCCAACGCTCAGCGCTATCGATCAGCTGCATCTGCTGCCGGAAGGCGACGCGCAAACGCTGCGTGACGCTTATCTCTTCCTGCGTCGTCTGGAAAATTTGCTGCAAAGTATCAACGACGAACAAACCCAGACGTTACCGGGCGATGAGCTGAACCGGGCGCGTCTGGCCTGGGGGATGCGGGTGGATGACTGGGCAGCGCTGACGGAACGGCTGGAAGCGCATATGGCGGGCGTGCGCCGCATCTTTAACGATCTGATCGGCGACGACGAAAGTGAATCGCAGGACGATGCGCTCTCCGAGCACTGGCGCGAACTGTGGCAGGACGCGCTTCAGGAAGATGACACCACGCCGGTGCTGGCGCACTTAAGCGACGATGCCCGCCATCGCGTGGTGGCGTTGATTGCTGATTTCCGTCTCGAACTGAACAAACGCGCCATTGGCCCGCGCGGTCGTCAGGTGCTGGATCAACTGATGCCGCATCTGCTAAGCGATGTCTGCTCCCGCGAGGATGCGCCGGTGCCGCTGTCGCGCATGATGCCGCTCCTGAGCGGGATCGTCACGCGTACCACCTACCTTGAACTGTTAAGTGAGTTTCCCGGCGCGCTGAAGCATCTGATTTCCCTTTGCGCCGCCTCCCCGATGGTGGCGAACAAGCTGGCGCGTTATCCGCTGCTGCTCGACGAACTGCTCGACCCGAATACGCTCTATCAGCCGACGGCGACGGATGCTTACCGCGACGAGCTGCGTCAGTATTTGCTGCGCGTGCCGGAAGAGGACGAAGAGCAACAGCTTGAGGCGCTGCGTCAGTTTAAGCAGGCACAGATGTTGCGCGTGGCGGCGGCAGATATCGCCGGTACTCTGCCGGTAATGAAAGTGAGCGATCACTTAACCTGGCTGGCGGAAGCGATCATCGACGCGGTGGTCCACCAGGCGTGGGTGCAGATGGTGGCCCGCTACGGGCAGCCGAAGCACCTTGCTGACCGTGAAGGCCGCGGTTTTGCGGTGGTGGGGTACGGCAAGCTGGGCGGCTGGGAGCTGGGCTACAGCTCCGATCTGGATCTGATTTTCCTGCACGACTGTCCGGTTGACGTGATGACCGACGGCGAGCGCGAAATCGACGGGCGGCAGTTCTACCTGCGCCTGGCCCAGCGCATCATGCACCTGTTCAGCACTCGCACCTCATCCGGCATTCTGTATGAAGTGGATGCGCGTCTGCGCCCGTCCGGCGCGGCAGGCATGCTGGTTACCTCCACGGAGGCTTTTGCCGACTATCAGAAGAACGAAGCCTGGACGTGGGAGCATCAGGCGCTGGTGCGCGCCCGCGTGGTGTACGGCGATCCGCAGCTCAAAACGCAGTTCGATGCGATCCGCAAGGCGGTCATGACGACCCCGCGCGAAGGCTGTACGCTGCAAACCGAAGTGCGGGAAATGCGTGAGAAAATGCGCGCGCACCTTGGCAACAAACATCGCGATCGCTTTGATATCAAAGCTGATGAGGGCGGGATTACCGATATTGAGTTTATCACTCAGTATCTGGTGCTGTTGCACGCGCACGATAAGCCGAAGCTGACCCGCTGGTCGGATAACGTGCGCATACTGGAACTGCTGGCGCAGAACGACATTATGGATGAGCAGGAGGCGCAGGCATTAACCCGCGCCTACACCACGCTGCGTGACGAGCTGCACCATCTGGCCTTACAGGAACAGCCGGGCCATGTGGCGCTGGACGGTTTCACCGATGAACGCGCGCAGGTGACCGCAAGCTGGCAGAAGTGGCTGGTGGAACCGTGCGTAACAAAACAAGTGTGATATTATCGCGCGCAAATTGTGAATCTTTCTGGAGTCAGGAATGAAAGTAACACTGCCAGAGTTTGAACGTGCTGGAGTTATGGTTGTCGGGGATGTGATGCTGGATCGCTACTGGTATGGGCCGACCAGCCGTATCTCTCCGGAAGCGCCGGTGCCGGTAGTTAAGGTCGACACCATTGAAGAACGTCCAGGCGGCGCGGCAAACGTGGCGATGAACATAGCCTCGCTGGGCGCGCATTCGCGTCTGGTGGGCCTGACCGGCATTGACGATGCGGCGCGTGCGCTGAGCCAGTCGCTGGCGGACGTGAACGTGAAGTGCGACTTCGTTTCTGTTCCGACCCACCCAACCATCACCAAGCTGCGCGTGCTGTCGCGTAACCAGCAGCTGATCCGCCTCGACTTTGAAGAAGGGTTCGAAGGCGTTGATCCTGAGCCGCTGCATGAGCGCATTAGCCAGGCGCTGGGCAATATCGGCGCGCTGGTGCTGTCTGATTATGCCAAAGGCGCGCTGGCGAGCGTACAGACCATGATCCAGCTGGCGCGCAAAGCCAGCGTTCCGGTGCTGATCGACCCGAAAGGCACCGATTTCGAGCGCTATCGCGGCGCAACCCTGCTGACGCCCAACCTCTCTGAGTTCGAAGCGGTGGCGGGCAAGTGCAAAACTGAAGAAGAGCTGGTTGAGCGCGGCATGAAAATCATCGCTGATTTCGAGCTGTCTGCGCTGCTGGTGACCCGTTCCGAACAGGGCATGACGCTGCTGCAACCGGGCAAGGCGCCGCTGCATATGCCAACCCAGGCGCAGGAAGTGTACGACGTGACCGGTGCCGGTGATACGGTGATCGGCGTGCTGGCGGCGACGCTGGCGGCGGGTAACACTCTGGAAGAAGCGTGCTACTTCGCGAACGCCGCGGCGGGCGTGGTCGTCGGTAAACTCGGAACCTCCACCGTTTCGCCAATCGAGCTGGAAAATGCGGTGCGTGGGCGTGCGGATACCGGCTTTGGCGTCATGACCGAACACGAGCTGAAAGTGGCCGTTGCCGCCGCGCGCAAACGCGGTGAAAAAGTGGTGATGACGAACGGCGTGTTCGACATCCTGCATGCGGGTCATGTCTCGTATCTGGCGAATGCGCGCAAGCTGGGCGACCGCCTGATTGTGGCGGTCAACAGCGATGCCTCAACCAAACGTCTGAAGGGTGAAACGCGTCCGGTGAACCCGCTGGAGCAGCGCATGATAGTGCTCGGCGCGCTGGAAGCGGTGGACTGGGTGGTCTCATTTGAAGAAGACACCCCGCAGCGCCTGATTGCCGGAATTCTGCCTGACCTGCTGGTGAAGGGCGGTGATTACAAACCAGAGCAAATCGCAGGTAGCGAAGAGGTCTGGGCGAATGGCGGTGAAGTGATGGTGCTCAACTTTGAGGACGGGTGTTCAACCACCAACATCATTAAGAAGATCCAGAAAGACAGTCAGTAAAAAACGGGCCAGTTGGCCCGTTTTTTTATGTCGGGTGGCGGCTGCGCCTTACCCGACCTACGCGTTCATGTAGGCCCGGTAAGGCGTAGCCGCCACCGGGCACAACAGGCCGCACTATGCCTGGTCATCCACCGGTGGAATAGCTGGCGCTGGCTTCACCTCTTCCGGCGCATTGCGGCTCTCCAGCTCGCTCAGACGCTGTTCCAGCAGCGCCAGCTTCTCGCGGGTGCGCAGCAGCACCTGCGTCTGCACGTCAAACTCTTCGCGGCTGACTAAATCAAGGCGAACCAACTGTGCCTGCAACGTCTGGCGAATTTTCTTCTCAACGTCATCACCAAACTCACGAATACCTTTCGGCATGGACTCATGAACCTGACGCGCGATCTGCTCAATTTTCTTTGGGTCAATCATTGTCGTTTCCCTTGATGAAAAGGTGTTAGTGCCTATTGTAGCGCGTCATGCCGCGGGTTAAACAAAATTGTTTGAAGCTTATGCATTGCCCAGGGTAATCAATAGCGTTATAGTTATCTCGCTTATTCTCAGGGCGGGGCGAAATTCCCCACCGGCGGTAAATCAGCTTAACGCTGAAAGCCCGCGAGCGCTTTGGGTGAATTCTCAAAGGTCAGCAGATCCGGTGTAATTCCGGGGCCGACGGTTAGAGTCCGGATGGGAGAGAGTAACGATCCAGTCGGGCAAGGCCCGCTCACGTTATTTTTTTGCCGCTTGTACGGCGCTCCTAAGACTGCCCTGATTCTGGTAACCATAAAGTTAATGAGGTTTTTTTACCATGAATCAGACGCTACTTTCCTCTTTTGGCACTTCAACTCAACGTGTTGAACATGCACTGGATGCACTGCGCGAAGGCCGCGGTGTGATGGTGCTTGACGATGAAAACCGTGAAAACGAAGGCGACATGATTTTTGCCGCCGAGAACATGACCGTTGAGCAGATGGCGCTGACCATCCGTCACGGTAGCGGCATCGTATGCCTGTGCATCACCGAAGACCGTCGCCAGCAGCTTGATCTGCCGATGATGGTTGAAAACAACACCAGCGCCTTTGGTACCGGCTTCACCGTGACCATTGAAGCGGCACATGGCGTCACCACCGGGGTGTCGGCGGCTGACCGCCTGACTACCGTGCGTGCAGCGATTGCTGATGGTGCAAAACCCTCCGATCTGCACCGCCCTGGTCATGTCTTCCCGCTGCGCGCGCAGCCGGGCGGCGTGCTGACCCGTGGTGGTCATACCGAAGCGACCATCGATCTGGTGACGCTGGCTGGCTTCAAACCCGCAGGCGTGCTGTGCGAACTGACCAACGATGATGGCACCATGGCGCGCGCGCCGGAGTGCATCACCTTTGCGCGTCTGCACAATATGCCAGTGGTGACGATTGAAGATCTGGTTGAATACCGCCGGGCGCATGAGCGTAAAGCCAGCTGAACATGCTGATGTGAAAAAGCCGGGGAAACCCGGCTTTTTTGTTTCTAGTGGTAGTTAATTTTGAACAGTACCACGGTTTCAAACGGCCCGGACTGAATCGCTTTTCCTTCATCCCGCGAAAGTTCAGCCGTGTAGTTTTGCTCAAGATTCATCATATCGCCCGTAAAATCGGCGTATTCCTTGTACTGGTTGAATGTGTAAGGCTCCGTTCCGTTAAGAATACGCAGCTTTAACCCATTCCCTATCAGTACCGCGGTGTCGTCTGCGCTGAGCGTTTCGGTTGTGTAAAATGACGAGTCCATCTTAAATCCGTCCGAGCACTGGGCATCCTGCACTTTGGTGGTTCGTATTGAAAACATGCGAATACGCTTCTGCTGATTCACAATGTCGCGCGCACTGAAAGTGCCGAAGTCGATCTCCTGATTCTCAGGGTAAATGCTAAACGTCGCCCCGCAATCAAGGACCGTAATGTTTTGCAGCCCGTTGATGTGATACTTCAGGTTCTTCGCGTCGGCCATCTGATTAACGCCGCCCTTACCGTCAAATTGCACAACGATGTAATCGCTGAGCGAACTGACATAGCCATGCGGCGGCACAGCCTTTATTCTCACGAAAAGTCGTAATCGGGCGACGAACGTGCGCGAAATATGGATATCATTCGGATTACCAGAGCAAATGCGATTCTCCCACCCCATCTGGCGGATTTGAGCAGGGGTGTAAATAGTGATGTTATCGTTGTCCAGGCACTGGCGGGTATCCACGCCGTTGGGCTGGCCTGTGGCATCGTAATCTATGCCTTCATAGGTGACGCCCAGTTCATAGTAGGGATCGGTTGCGGCAGGATAAGGGTTTACCCAGGCAAAGACATCTTCCGGCTTAAAATTGCTCGAGACGTTGTTATCACACGTCACCGGAATCTTAATGTCATCAGACTCCCATATTTTTTGGCCAATTTGGGCGTTGCTGGGTATGGCAAAGGGGGAGATCGTTTTTGTCTCCTCGACGGAACCGCCAGAGCCACCCAGATAACAGTTAAGCGCCATCGCATCTTCCAAAGGCAGCGCTGAAAGCAGCAATGTAAGCAGGACACTAGCGAGCTTTCGCATCTTTATCGATTTTCCGTTCGGTAAGTTTACATTGCGCCGTTCCGGTGCACTGCACGTCGACTTTTTTCAGTGCACCGTAATCGTCGATATAGCCGATGCTGTAATAACTACCGTGGTAATCGCCGGTAGACGCGGTTGCCGTGGCGAAAGGCGCAATCATCAGACTGTCAAAACCCGGCAGCATGGTTTTAGCATTTTTGCTCAGCCACGCCAGCGTGATGTAGTACGGCGTAGGGTTGTGGACCGTGAGCCCATTCGCGTTGGCGGAAATTTCCATTCGCATTTCAGTCAGTTCGCCGGATTTTTTGCTAATCGCTTCTGGACGCCAGAACAGCTTAATTCGGCTCTGCATTGCTACCTGCATCACGCTGCGCTCCTCGCTGGCGCTGGTGTTTTTTGGCGGTACTTCACGCAGGTTGAAATAAAACAGCGATTCCCTGTCTCCTGGCAGCTGGCGAGTAGCGGCTTGTTTAACAATCCTTATCTGCGACGAGGTGCCCGCTTCGATACGTTGAATGGGGGGAAGCGCCATAAAGTGCGTATCTTCTTTTTGTCCCTTTTCATCTTCAATCCAGGAGAGCGCCAGATAAGGCAGCACCTTGCTCTGATTGTCCACTTTCAGGCTGCTGGCCTTGTCGCTTTCTGGAAAAACAATGCGCGTGCGGTCCAGATTAATGGCTGCGTGGGTAGCAAATGCTGTGCTGGTTAGCATCAGGCACAGGCTTTTAAACGGCGTTAATTTCATGATGATTTCTTACTGACACGGCAGTATCAACTGCATACTGTTTTCTAAGTGAGAAGGTAACGAGAAGCGACACTGTTGGTTGTCGCCCCATGTCACGCGAAACTGCTGTTCTGGCTCAACGGCGGCCAGCCAGACGCGGCCTTCATCGGCCACCATCCCAACCTGCAAATTGCTTGCTTCCAGGCGAACAATCGCCCCGAGAGGTGGCGCTCCTGATGACATTCGCAGAACGCCTGTCACGTCCTTACCTGCGCGCGTGGCAATCTGACGATAACCAATGGCTCCCTCAGTCCAGGTTGAGGTCACGACGCGGTTGTCTACGTCCACGCCATCAGGGAGGTTGTTCAGATTGACCTGCACGCTGGAGGGGGAATAGCTGGAGAATGACGGTAAAACGCCGATGCCAAAACGGTTGGTCTCATCTCGCGACATGTTCAGCGGGATGTTGCCTACCCCGTCGGTGCTGACCATCACACGAGGTTCATTACCGTAGCTGCGCCGGTGCAGCGCGGCGCCTTTCGCCGTTGAGGTGAAGGAACCACTCCAGCTCGCGCTGAGGGAGTTATATTCGTCAGCTTTATAGCTGCCTGAGAGATTGAGATCGCCGTACGTAGAATAATGCTGATAATTCCCGCTGACCTGCGCGCCGGAATCTGGCTTTCCGCTCTCCGCGCCTGCGGAAACGCCCGAGGTATTATTGCGATCCGACGTGTCATACCACGACACGTTATGACTCAGCGTGTCGCTGTTACGCAGGTCATAGTTAAGACGATGATCGGGATCGAGCGGTACGCTGAGCGAGAGATAGAACTGAGTATCGTCACTTTCGTCTTCCTCATCGTAATGCGTTTTACTCCAGGACAGGGTTACGCCGAGGTTCTTCCAGCGGCCCATATCAAAGTTGTAGCCCGCCGTGATGCTGCCGGTCGTGGAAGGTGAATCATTCCACCATGTCTGACGCAGCATGTTGACGTACAGGTTCAGGGATAACGCTGAAATGTACTGGCTTGCCGTCACGCTCAGGGTTTGTTTCTCCGACTGGCGGTCACCGTCGTCATAATCAAGGTAGCGGGCGTAGCTCAAAAACTGGGGGTCTGAGTAGCGGTAGCTGGCAAGCGTAAGCTGACTGCCGGTGGTATCGAAACGCTTGCTGTAGTTAATGCGATAGCTGTAACCCGTCTGACTGCGCTGGTGTGGCAGCTGGCTGGTGGCCTGCGTGACGTCAAAAGAGAGCGCCCCCAGCCAGGCCATATTCTGGCCGATCCCGGCAGCGACGGAACGATAACCGTCGCCATCAGTCAGCGTGCCGCCATACAGGGAGGTGTGTGACAGCATGCCCCAGGAAAATTCGCCGCTCATGAAGGCGTTATCTTCAACGTCATGGGAGGCACCCTGGCGCGCTTTACCCGCCGCGAACTTGTAGCGAACCTGACCCTTGCGCGTTAAAAACGGCACGGACTCGGCAGAGACCTGGAAGGTGCTGACGCGGCCGTCCTCTTCCGTGACTTTGACGTCCAGCGTGCCCTGAACCGACTGGTTAAGATCCTGAATAACAAACGGGCCTGGTGGTACTTTACTTTGGTAAATCACGCGATCGGCAAGGCTTACGGTCACCGTGGCGTTGGTTTGCGCTATCCCGGTAATCTGCGGGGCATAGCCGCGCAGCGACCATGGCAGCATACGTTCTTCGCTGATTAGCGATGCGCCGGTATAGGTAAAGGCGTCAAAAATTGCGGACTGTAAATCCGTTTCACCCAGCGTCAGTTTCGCTCCGATTGAGGGCAGAGGGCGGAACATATAAACGCGTGAAAAACGGCCATCCTGCTCTGAGCCTGCTTCAGTATCGCTTCGCGTGTACTGGTAATCGCTTCGCAGGCGCCACGCGCCCATGTTCGCACCAACGGTGCCATAGGTATTGGCGTTGTTATTGCTGCTGCCGCTATTGGGCTGATAATGGCTGGCAAAAAGATTGTAATCCAGCAGTACGCCCGGCACGCCGTTGTCCCAGGTGGATGGCGGCATCCAGTCCACCGCACGGTATTGCAGCCACGCCTGGGGGATCGTCACATTCAGGGATTGGCTATCTTGCTCAAACGTAAATCTGATGTCTGGTCTGGCGGCGAAATCAACGCATCCCTCTTTTTCTGGCAAAGCGTGACGAACCTCATCCTGTAACGCAAATGTATCGGCCAGTTCGGGAGGAATACAGACCTGAACCGCGTTATTTATTTCTCTCCAGCGAAGGAGCCAGCCATTTGCCAGCGGAATATCATTAACTGAAACGGTAACGAAATAGCTTCCCGGCGTAACCGATATTTGATCTTTAAAACGTGATAAATCGACGCTGCCGCGCTGATCTTTATCGATGGCGTTTATATTAAATTCAGTGGCAGAGGTAAGTCTCGTCATTAACAGGGATGCAATGATGATTATCCATTGTAATTTGTATGTCATCATCCTGTTACTCAAATATATAAAGGATGCCGACCGGCATGAATTACCAGTCGGCTAATACTGTTACGTAACAGAATTATTTGTACAACAGGACGTAGTTAGCCGTGGCTTCAACCTGGCCTGCCGTCGCAGTTTTACCCGTGGGGACTTCCATAACCGCTTTGAAATGCAGCGTCTGGGTGGTTGATCCTGCCAGCAACTCAACCTCGTTGGATTCTCCCAGCGTGATAGCAGCCTCCGCATTATCCAGCAGACGTACACCCACGTTCTGCGCACCACTTGCATAGGTGTTACTCATCAGGCTGGTGTCTGTCGCGTCTGTCGCTGCGCTGGTGAAGGTGACATCCACTTTGGTAATTGGCGTGTCGGTTTCGTCTGCCGGATCGTCAAGCTGGCAGTTTTCCAGATTAATATCGACCGGAACCGGCGTGGATTTTTTGTTGGCGTTGATAACGGCCGTAGTCACTTCACCCAGATCGACTTCTTTATCAACGCTGTCTGGTGCGATGCTGCACGGTGCGTCAATAACAACACCTTTGAATTTGATTTTGCCAGAGCCTTGATCTTCAGCAAAAGCAGAACCCGACACAATGCCAGCCATAGCCGCTGCTAACAGTAATTTCTTACCCATATACATGGAAATATCCTTTTTCAGAGTGATTCATAATGTGAATATTAATTTCAGAATACTTGCAAAGTATACGGATTGGGGTGGGAATACGCGATTAACGTGACTTAAATATATTTGTAGGTGCTTTTAATTAATATTTTCAGGCTATCTTAAGAGACGCCTTTTTTTGAAATTCTAATGGGTTTATATTTGGTGGGTTATTATAGGGTAAATATATAGGATTGTTATTTTGAATAGTATAATGCCTCCGTATGAAACGGAGGCATTAATTCTTAACCAATACCTGCCGTTTGTAGCAGAACCAGACTCATCCCCATCACTGACATTCCACACAGCACGCCGTAGCTTGGGTTATTGTTGGGATCGATCTCTTTTGCCAGCGGCATCAGCTCATCGACAGAGAGCGCGACCATAATTCCGGCCACGGCAGCCATAATTGCAGCCATTACAACCGGGGATACGAGGCTACCGAGGATCAGCCACGCCAGCACGCCGCCGAGAATTTCAGCCATCCCGGAGATACCCGCCCAAAAGACAGCTGTACGTTTTGAACCCGTGGCGGCATAAACGGGCCCGGCAACGGCAAGTCCTTCAGGAATATTGTGCAAAGCAACGGCCAGCGCGACACCAAAACCCATTTCCAGGTTGCTGCTGGCCGTGACATAGGTGGCGATACCTTCCGGAAAGTTATGCAGGCTGATACCCAGCGTCAGCAGAATGGCCGTGCGTTTGATATTGCCAGGGATGGGGGCAACGCTTTTTTGCATTAGATCCTGCGGGTGCGCGTGAGGAAGGATACGGTCGAGTGCAAAATAACCCAGCAGGCCAATGATAAACATGCCATAGCCCAGAACAGGCGACATCCCTTCGGCGTGAAGCGCGGCGGGCAGCATCTCCATCAGCGAGATAAGCAGCATAATCCCGGCGGCGAAACCCAGCGAGAAGGCCAGCAGGCGATTAGAGGGTTTTTGACCGAGTACCCCAAGGAACGCACCGATAAAGGTCGCGGCGCCCGCAAGTAAGGTCAAAATCAAAGGTACTGACATGCATTCTCCTTAAGCGATATCTGGCATTCAAATTTCCTGATGATGATCTTCACGGTTATCTACGTTCATCTTCACCTGAATGCGCGTAATGTAGGCCCATCACTTTGTCACTTCCTCTAAGGATATCACCATGTCTCCTTCTCGTATGCCAGCACTGTTTTTAGGCCATGGCAGCCCCATGAACGTTCTGGAAGATAACGTCTATACCCGCGCCTGGTGTCAACTGGGTAAGACGTTACCGCGTCCGAAGGCAATTGTGGTGGTCTCTGCGCACTGGTTTACCCGGGGTACCGGCGTGACGGCCATGGAAGCGCCAAAAACGATCCATGATTTTGGCGGTTTTCCGCAGGCGCTGTACGATACGCATTATCCGGCCCCCGGTTCGCCTGAGCTGGCGCAAACGCTGGTGGATTTGCTGGCACCTTTCCCGGTCACCCTGGATAAAGAGGCCTGGGGCTTTGACCATGGCTCGTGGGGCGTGCTGATTAAGATGTATCCTGATGCGGATATCCCGATGGTGCAACTGAGTATCGACAGCACCAAACCGGCTGCCTGGCATATGGAGATAGGGCGTAAGCTGGCTTCGCTTCGTGATGAGGGCATCATGCTGATTGCCAGTGGCAACGTGGTACACAATCTGCGTACGGTACGCTGGCACGGTGAAAATACGCCGTACCCTTGGGCAACAGCCTTTAATGACTATGTAAAAGACAACCTGACCTGGCAAGGGCCGGTCGAACGGCACCCTTTGGTGAACTATCTGGATCACGACGGCGGTTCGCTCTCTAACCCGACGCCGGAACACTTCTTGCCATTGCTGTATGTATTAGGCGCATGGGACGGTCAGGAGGTTATTACAACACCGGTCGACGGTATTGAGATGGGGAGCTTGAGTATGCTGTCGGTGCAGGTGGGGTAAAACATGCCCGGTGGCGCTGCGCTTACCGGGCCTACGCTCGACATGTAGGCCGGGTAAGGCGAAGCCGCCACCCGGCAAGTCTTATTCAATAAAAATATGCGGGTAGAAACGCGAAAGATCCTGCGTAATCAGCGCGCGATCTTCGCGAATACCAATCCCGGCAGGCTGATCGTTAATAAGCCAGCTGCCGATCAGCGTATAGCTGTCGCCAAACTTCGGCAGTTGATAAAACGCCTGGACGATCATCCCTTCCTCACCGTACGGCCCTTCAACCGCTTCCAGCGTTTTACCGTTTTCGATAATCGAGACGTTCGCGCCTTCACGGGAGAAGATTGGCTTAACGACGTATTTCTCCATCGGCGGGAAATCATCTTCGGCAAAGTAAGCAGGCAGCAGGTTCGGGTGGTTCGGGAACATCTCCCACAGCATCGGCAGCAGGGCTTTATTGGAGATAATGCTCTTCCAGGCTGGTTCCAGCCAGCGCACACCGGCGTCTTCCAGCTTGGTAGAAAACATTTCGCGCAGCATGTATTCCCACGGGTAGAGCTTGAACAGGTTGCTGATCACCTGATCCTGCGTGTCCGTAAACTGACCTTTTTCACCTAAACCGATCTCTTCGATATAGAGGAATTCCGTCGCCACTTCCGCTTCGGCTGCGCAGTCCTGCAAATACTGAACCGTACCGCGATCTTCTTCGGTATCGCGACAGCAGGCGAGGTGCAACAGGTTGAAACCGTGCTGTTCACGCAGTTCGGCGAAACGCTCAATCAGTTTTTCCTGAAGGCTGTTGAACTGGTCGCTGCCTTCCGGCAAGTTTCCGGCATTCGCCTGATCTTCCAGCCAGATCCACTGGAAGAACGCGGCTTCGTACAGGGAGGTTGGCGTATCTGCGTTGTTTTCTAAAAGCTTCGGTTCACCCACGCCATCCCATGCCAAATCGAGGCGAGAGTAGAGCGAAGGCTGGTTCGTTTTCCAGGACTGACGAACAAAGCTCCAGGTGTGCTTCGGAATGCGGAATTTGGTCATCAGCTCATCGCTGTCGATGACTTTCTCTACCACCTTCAGGCACATCTGGTGCAGTTCTGCGGTCACCTCTTCAAGCTTTTCGACCTGCGCGAGCGTGAGCTTATAGTAAGCGTCTTCACACCAGTACGGCTCGCCGTACATGGTGTGAAAGTTGAAACCGTATTCGGTGGCTTTTTCGCGCCAGTCCGGGCGCTCGACAATACTGACTCGTTCCATGATCAGCCGCCCATTGAGCGAGTCGAAGAGCCGGTCGCACTACGCTGCATGGTGGTTTGTTTCGCCACAGACTCACCGAAGCCGCCACGGGTAATGGTGCTGGTAGTGGCTGGTTTCGGTGCCATCGCGGTTTTCGGTACGGTCATCGTACGGCCAGGCGTTGCCGCACCGTAACCCTTGCCGGTGGCATCGGTGTATTTACCGTACGCCGGGCTGTTTGGGTTTTTAGAACTAAACAGCGGTTGCTGCTGGTAGCCCGCGCCGCCGCTCATCAGACGGCCCATCATATAACCCGCCATCAGAGGCATCCAGAAGCTACCGCTGGACTGTGCCTGCGCCTGGTTTTCCGGCGCCATACCTGCCTGAGCAGGAGCCTGCTGGCACTGGCCTTCGCCGAATTCGGCTACACAGTCTTCGCGTGAGGCATATTTCGGCGCGGTACGTTCTGCCTCTTTCAGGGCGTTGTTATAGGCCGTCGTACACTCGGCGGCTTTACCGGTTGCGCTCGCACAATCGTCAGCGTTTTGATAGAGCGACACCGTTTCGTCGCTTTGCTCACAGCCTGCCAGCATAAAGACGGCGGTGACCGCCAGCGCGACAGGTGTCAGGTGGCGTGCGTTCCAGCTTTTGCGGAACGACGCGTGATTCATCGTTTTTGTCCGTTTCATATTTGTCTTCCAGGACCCAGGGGTATTAACGCTCAGGATAGAGGATGAGTGGTTGAAAATGAAGCGAAGAGGGGCGAAATCCGGGGGATCTTTACGTTGGCTTACGTTCGGGGGGGATTAATGTGCTCCCTCTCCCTGTGGGCTGAGGGATCCCCAGTAATTTTTTTATGCAGAAGCAATAAAGTTGCTTTCTAAATGACTGAGGGCTGTCAGCGATGCCCTGGTCCGGCTGTAAA